>JAXHVO010000082.1 GCA_034189135.1 Thermodesulfobacteriota bacterium
CAGCCGCCACGAATGATACCGGACAACTGCGGTTTGTTTCTTTGGGAAATGATAGGTTCACGCTGGTCCTGTACCCCTACAGAAATGATGTCCGTACCGGAAAATTTAAAATCAGGGGCAGCTTGTGTCACGGTATATTTCTGGTTGACAGCACAGCTTGTGGTGATAAGAGCGACTCCAATCAATAAAAACAACAAATTTCCTCCAATTTTGCGCATTACAATCTCCCTTCTACTTTGTTAAAAACCGTTACCATTATAAATAAAAAAAGCTTAATACTCACAATTTCTGTTGGTGTCAAGTCAATGGTGTAAAATTCATATATGGGAAATCGGGTCGGGTTTTGGGCCGAGATTAAAATTAACATTTAAAGAGCGATTGGTGAGATTCTCTGGGTGATAAAATCAAAATATGAACTCTTATTGTCTCATCTCAATAAACTGCAAAAACCAGAATTGCATTCTCATACCCCCATTTCTCAATTTGAAAAAGGAATAAATTTATCATATAATAAATATTTTCTGGACAGATATATCTTTTAAAACAAGCTTTATCCACCGATAATCCCCACCACTGCGCCCGTCATGCAGGTGGCAAGAGTTCCGGCAATAATGGATTTAAAACCAAGGGCAACGATTTCATCCCGTCTTTCCGGTGCCATGGTTCCCATACCTCCGATCATGATGCCAAGGCTTCCGGGATTGGCAAAACCACACATGGCGTAGGTCATGATAATTTTACTATGTGGACTTAATGCCCCTTCAGCAAGACGACTCATGTCGAGATAAGCAATGAATTCATTGAGAATGGTTTTGGTTCCCATTAGTGAACCGGCCGTTGCAGCCTCCTGCCAGGGAACACCCATAAGCCAGACGACCGGAGCCATCAGTATCCCCAGAATTCTTTGGAGGGTTAGGGATTTTCCTCCTATTTGAGGAAAAAGACCAAGTATCAGATTGACAAGATGCACCAGGGCGACAAGTACCACCAGCATAGCGATAATATTGATCAGGAGCTGCACCCCCTGAATGGTTCCCTTGGTGATGGCATCCATGGAACTTGATGCCTTTTCTGGGGAAATCATCTCGCCGGAGGTCAATTTTTCTGTTTCGGGAATCATGATTTTAGAAATGGTCACAGCCGCAGGAACGCTTATTATTGAGGCGGTCAGAATGTGACCCATGACACCCGGGATATTGTCTCCCAGGATACTGGCATACAGAACCATGACCGTTCCGGCGATGGTTGCCATTCCGGTCGTCATCAGGGTGAAAAGCTCGCTTCTGGTCATAAATTGGAGATATGGACGTATGAAAAGGGGCGATTCCACCATTCCCACAAATATATTTGCTGAAACACCCAGTCCCTCCGCTCCTCCCAGGCTCATTGTTTTTTGCAGACACCATGAAAAGCCCTTTACCACTAGGGGAAGGATTTTCCAGTAAAATAAAAGAGCGGACAAAGCACTCATTAATAAAATAAGTGGCAAAGCTCTAAATGCCAGTATAAAGCCGGCCCCGGGAAATTTTTCGTCAAAAGGCAGCGTCGCCCCGCCAAGGTAACCGAAAACCATGGATGTTCCTGCCGCAGTTGACTCCTCAAGGGCAAGAACCAGACGGTTTAGAAACAGAAAAAAATCCCTGAATAGAGGAAGTTTTAACAGCACAACTCCCACCACAAGCTGCATGACAATACCGATACATACAACTTTTAAACTGACTTTACTGCGGCGTTCACTTATAAGCCAAGCCAAAGCAGTAAAAGCCATAAATCCTGCGATGCTTTGAAGTGTCATAAAACCTCTGGGTAAATGTTCCCTAATGCAGATTTAAAGTTTCAAGATTGACGGCTGGGTAATAAAAATTATTTTCACTGAACTCGCAAAACGCAGATAGAATATATCGTTTTATTAAATCGTTATCTCTACAATCTCGATGCGGTGTATAAGAAATTCATTTTTCCCGAATCCGTCAGCAGATGGTTGCCATAATATAAGCCGGTGTGCCATAAAAATCAATAACAGATGCTTGTACCTTTTTTTACCTGAGTTTTTTCGCTTGTCAATTCCGGTTAATCGTATTTTACCATGAAAAGGGGTACCCAAAAACATTCAAAACGGATTGTGTTAAAAAGTGTAAATTTGTGTATTGATGAAAAATAAATTGATTTTTGTATTTTTATTAACTTAACCATGGTATAAGGACATTCAGCAGACTTCAATGTTTTCAATGACTTAGAAATCGATAAAATTCAATCGGAAATAACAACGTGGAAATAGCAACTTTAAGAAAAAAACTGATTGCAGCTTGCGGTTTAACGGTAGAACCAAAAACAGTGAAAGCCGGCAACATTAACACCTTTTATCTTTCAGCCGGAGAAGGTGAACCGCTTGTTTTGCTTCACGGTGCAGGTGGGGGTGCGGTCTTATGGGGGCCGGTTATTAATTTGCTTTCCAAACATTTTCATGTGATTGCCCCTGATATTGTCGGTTACGGTGAGTCCGATAAGCCGGACGCACCGTACGACAAAAACTTTTTTTCCACCTGGTTTTGCCGTTTTTGCGATTCGTTAAATATGGAAAAAATAAACCTGCTGGGAAATTCTCAGGGAGGTGCTATTTCAATTCGATTTGCTTATGAAAATCCTGCCAGGGTTAATAAACTGATACTGGTTGGCAGCGCAGGGTTGGCAAGATGGGGTATCTCCCCTGCTGCAGTGTTCAACATGGTAGCTGCCAATATATTTCCCACCAGACGAACCGTTCAAAAGATAGTTAAATATCTGGTGTATAAAACAGATTACTTTCCTTACCATGAGGGGATTGACTATCTTGTTGAGGTTATTCGGTCTTCGGGGGGAAAATTTCCCTTTCTAAACGGCAAAGGAAGAACGGTTGCGCCATTTTCTTCAGCTGAACTTCGCCAAATTACAAACCCTACCCTGATCATATGGGGAGCGAAAGATCGAATTTTACCCCTGAGTCATGGCAAAAAAGGATATGAAAAATTACCCGATGCCCAGCTGAGAATCATTCATGATGCCGGCCATACGCCTTTTATCGACGCTCCTGAAGAATTCAATAGTATTGTCCTTCATTTTATAACCACCCGCTACCAAGCCGGCAAAAAAGACTAAAGTTTTTATTTTTTATGTCGATGTAGTAGATGATAGCGATAATAACACGGAGGCATTGAAATGGAGGTTAGTCAAATTGCGGTTTCTACCGCCGCTGTTGCAGCAGTGGTAAACGAGTTGCAAGCCATAACTGAAGCACAAATGGCGATAATGAAAAGCCTTGCCGAGAGTCAGATCCAGATGTCTGAAATGCTCAGGGCTGCAGGAATAGGCCAAAACATCAACGTTAGCGCATAACCAAACAAGCAAAAATGAAAAACTTTCTGCAGAGGCTGCGTTTTTAGTGGTTTTACATGGTTATGATAGCGAATACCGGTTGCTGGACACCATAACAAGGTTTGATTTGACGTGAGCTATAGCAGGCCCTTGATTCGATCCATGCTTCTGGTAATTTTTGTGATGCGAATCCCATATTTTTCGTTTTTAACCAGTACGATCCCCTTGGCAATTAAAGTATTGTTTGCCAGTATATCAACCGATTCACCTTCAAGAGTGGACAGGGAAACAGCAGAACCAGGACCGATTTCCAGTAACTCATGTATGGGTATCTTGGTACGGCCCAACTCCACAGTTATTTCCAAAGGAATATCAAGAATGACGTCCAGATTAACAATCCCGTCCGTTTTCTTTGCCTGCCCGTTTTCGTTTGCACTGTTTTCATCATTACCCGCAGCTTTGGATTCTGAGCGCTCTGTGGTTTTGCCGACTTCATTTTTAATGGCAACACTTGCGGTTTTCATATCATCAGATTTGTCAGCCGGCCCCTGGGAGACAATATTGGATGAGGCAGCTGATTGATCAACAGCTCCGGTGGATTCTGCATCGACACTTAGAGCTTTTTTCGGCTCCGCTGTTTCAGCGGCCTTGCCATCCACAGCTTCAGGTGATTTTGGCTCCTTATCCTTTGGGGTATCTCCTTCATCGACAGAATAATGGATATCTTTTTCAGGTCGGAGTTCCGGCCGAAGTATATCGGAAGTTTTTATACCGACTTCCACAAAAATGTCATGCTCATTCGATTTGAAAGCAAACCTCTCGTAGGTGGTCATATTAAGAGACTCAATTTTAAAATCGTTTCCTTTTGTAATTGAAGGGGTTGAGAGTTCACAGATTATGCCGATATCCCGGTAAGATCCCTTCAGGTTCCCCCCTATAATATTACTGATCTCAGCAATAAAATCGTTAATTTCCTCCTGTCCTTCAAGTTCTGTAATTTCCATACCCAACATGGACGCAGTCATCAAACGGGCGAACTCGTCACTGACCTGAAAGTTGATAATTCCCGTTATATCTCCGGCAAAATTCACTGAACCCACATTGCGAATCCCTTCAACACTTTCTTTAGACACTGTTTCCGCTCGTTTAACATCCATGGAAAGCATGGTTTTAAAAATATCCGTTACCGAACCGGTAATTTTGTCTTTAACATTGATGGCTTTAAATTTTTTCGGATCTATGGGTGGGCGTTTTGTTTTTCCCGCAGATGTTTTTAAGTCGGAATCGGCTTTGCCCTGTTTGACCACCCCTTCAACGATAATCGGATGCCCCTGGCTGAGAAAAACCAGCCTTTCATATTGGTCCATATTCAAAGACTGCATGGTGAAATCGCTTCCTGTAGTAATGGAAGGCGTAGTAAGCTTGCAGTATAAACCAATATCCGTATAAGTTGACTTCAGCTTGCCCCCTATAATATTACTCAGTTCTGCAAGTAAATCTTTGATTTCCTCATCACCTTCAACTTCCTCAGGCCCTATTCCTTGCATGGATCCGGTCATGAGGCGGGCAAAATCATGGCTCACCTGGATGGCCACGATTCCAACCATTTCACCGGCGAATTTAACCATCCCCATAAAGCGATTGCCGACTAAATTTTCTGTACCGGTCTCTGAGATCTTAACTTCCAGGGAAAGCATGGTATCAAATACATCGATTACCGAATCGCTGAGAGTCGTTTTAATATCAACCGTATCCATTCCGCTCATATCGTTGCCCACATATTCCATTTTTATTAAAATCTATTGGTTGAAAATATTGGCCATTTTCTTGCTCAGTTGGAGAATAGGCTCGAGGTTTCTATTTTTACTTTAACTTAAGTGACAACGATTTATAATATTATACCGGGCAAAAAATCTCAAGACTATTTTGTTATGGGAAAAGGGCAAACGCACCTGGAAGAATAAAATCAATTTAAGAGAAGCCAATTTTTTCCACCATACAGTCTATGACCCAAATTAAATATTATGCCGGGCCCAATTAAAAAAATATTTGGTATTTTTTCCATTAACCGTCACCAATGCCAGAAATGATTTAAATGAATATATTCAGCGCTTAAGCTAATTGTCTGTTTGCCGATAAACAGCCCGCAAGTTACAATAGAATTTTTGTCTTGACATCGTATTACAAATGACATACTATGTCCCACCATGATGAAAAAAGATGTCGTTTACAGCATAAGGATGAGCCTCCTGGTTCGTGAATCCCTCAAGCGAGCGGCTCAGAAAGAGCGGCGAACGGTGGCCTCTCTCCTCGACAAAATCATCCTTGATTATCTGGAAGATGAGCGATATCTTCAGCTATCGGAAACCGGAGCTGATCGGCGTGGATTTCAGGACCGACGTGCGTTTAAGCGAAACAAGGTTGCCCTTCCCGCCACATTGGCCATTGAGGTCGGAGGAAAAACAGAGACCTTTGCATGCGTCATTCTCGATATTGCCATGGGGGGCGTATTGGTTAGTTTTCCCATAAGTTCCAAGATAAACATAAACACGGCTGAAGATCTTCCCCATTTTGAACTTTCATTTCATCTTTCTCAAATCGAAGACAAACTTCACTTTAAATGTGACACCTTGCGTATAAATAAAAAAGAGGGAGAAATTCAGATAGGCGCTGTAATAAGAGAACCTGACGAAGAAACCTTAAAGCAGTTAAAAATTTACCTTGTTTAAGCAGGACCGGAGGAAACCGTTTTTTCCCAGTTTCCATAAAAAATCCGGACGGACCCACATATGTTAGAAAATGATATTTATGTTGATAATAAAAATAATTAGTTATAACAAACAAGAATGGGGTGTAGAAATTTTTCAATATTCCTACAGGGATAGGAGGAGTGAATCATGAAATATAGGACAAATCTATTATTATTGCTATTTGTTTTAGTATTACTGGCGGCCTGCTCGGCAAAAATTTACGGCAAGGTTGAGCTGGTGAATGCCAAAATGGAGCCTTTAGAAGGTGAACACCCAAAAGGTACGGTAATAAATATGATTAATACCACTGCCAAGATGGAAAAAGCCTCTCATTCCGTGGTGGTAAATGAAGATGGGGAGTTTGAATCTGAAAAGGAAGCCATTGTTCCCGGGACTTATAAAGTTGAAGCCACCAGGATTGGGTTTGACACTGAAACGCGGACTGTAGAAATGAAAGGCAGTACGCGTGAAAAAATTAAGTTTCAGTTAAAAAAGATCCCGGAAGGCAAGCGCAGAACCATTGAGGGCGCTTCTTCTGATGCGGATAAAATTATTAATCCCGGCGAGGTGAATATCCGACCCCCCGGAATGTAAACTCAATGTTGTTTCCGAGCATTACATAGGGGAATCCTCAGACCGGAAAAGTAACAGGCCTTTTGCCTGGGTTAAGCTTATTTCGAAACCGATGGTGCGATTCGTCGGTAATGTTTTTAGGAGGTACATACCATGGTAAAGCAAATAATAAGATTAGTCATTATTCTGCTGTCGTTTTTTCTGCTTTTTGCCTGTGATATGGGGAAAAAGGCTGAATTCGAGTTGCAGGTGAATGTGACTTTGGATGGCAAGTTCGCCTCCGATGCGAAGGTTTTACTAGACGGCGACGAACTGGGAATGACAGACAATAGCGGGTATTTTTCAAAAAAGATGAAGAAACAACCCGGTTCAGAGGTTCAGGTGTCTGTTCATAAGGAAGCCCGGGGTTATAATATCGAGCCTTGGAAAGATTCTTTTGTGTTGAAACTGCCTAAGGATGGCGTCGTTGATATTTACAAGTTCAAGGCAGCGCTGAAATCTGTCAAATATTTTACCATATTTGTATCGGAAGACGGTTCTCCCATTGAGAGCGCGTCCATTCGTATAGACGGAAAATCAGGTGCAAAAACGGATGGAAACGGTGAGTATGTGTATAATTATCAGAGCCTGCCTGAAAAAGGCGTTGACCTGAAAATCAGCAAAAATGGATTTACTTCCTGGCACAGAAAGGTAAAGGCAATGCCTGGCCAAATCCTGGAGGTTGCTCTGTTAAAAAAGGAAGAAGTGAAACAACCGGTGGTGGTGGTGAAACCGGTTAAAAAGGCTCCGGTCCAAGTTGCACCGGTAGCAAAAGCAACCCCGGCAAAGGCGCCCGCCAAAACCATACCAAAGGCAAAGCCCAAACCGACAAAATCAAAAAGAATAAAATCAAAGGTGTCTGTGGTCACCCGCACATATTCCTATGGTATTTTAAAACCTGTTTCCGGTGTAATCGTACACGTTAATGGAAAGCAAATAGGAAAGACCAATGCCAAAGGCGCAATAACCTTTAATTATAGAGGCAGAATTGACAAAGAGGCTAAACTAACGCTCTCCGCGCCCGGCTATATACCTGCTAAGTGGGAAACATCGATTGCGGCAAAAGGCAAGCAAAGGATACACCGTATGTTCTATCCTGAAAAGCCAAAACCAATCAAGGTGGGTCTCTACGGGTATGTGAATAATTCACCGGAAGAAGATATGTCGGAAGTTTTAAACAGAATCGAAGAAGCCATAAGCAACAACATGTTTATATATTCAAGTTTCAGCGAGGTGCCGAAGGCCACGCTTAGAGACATGATGACACGGGCCACCCTTGATATGGAAACAGTTTCCACAAAGGGCTGGCAAAAGACCAGGCTGATTCGAACAGTCGATATGATCATCTCGGGAAGTGTAACCAGGGACGATTCCGGAACGACCATTGAAACCACGGTGAACACCGCCGATGGCAGTATCATCTTAAGTCAAATAAATAAAGTTAGAATGAAAAAGAATATTAAAAATACGGCAAAGCTGATCGTTAAAAATATTATAGACCAGTTTCCCTTTGAAGGAGTCATCGATGCCATTGAAGAAGATCGTTACCGCTTAAATCTCGGTAAACTCGACTTTAAAATCAGGCGGGGCAACGAGTTTAGTTATATGGTGGCCACTTTGAACCGTTCAGGTAAATTTACCGGTTTTCGTGAAGCAGGTGCGCTCAAGGTGAACGAGACTGAAGATGCAAATTCATGGGTCAAAATAATTGCTGTTAATGAAGGTGACCAATTACAGATCGGAGACAGGGTCGTCCGCCGCAGATATCTTGAAGAGGAAAAAGCAGCTTCAAAGGATTCCTTTACGTTACTGGCAAAAGGGGGACTGGAGCCTGGTGCGCCACCACTGTGGGGAGTGAATGTATATATTAATAATACCTGGGTGGGAACCACCCGTTCTAACGGTAAGGTGGTTGTGCCTGTTCGTCTTTTTGAGGAGCATGATATCCTGTTGTCCCGTCACGGCTATAAACCGGTTAAGGAAACCTTTAGCGTAGAAAAAAACAAAGAGGTCAAAGAATTTGCCCTTGATGTCAGCAACGCTTTATTCAAGGTCGATTCCGTTCCATCCGGAGCAGTTGTTTTTATTGATGGTGTCGAAATAGGCACCACACCGATACTGGACGGCACGCCGGTTAATTTTGGATTCCGTAAGGTGAAGCTTTCTGTGGGAGGCGAATACCGGGATTGGGAAAAAATTATGGAATTCAACAAGCCGGAGATGGATTATCTTAACGATAACAAGATCGTATTTCTAAAAGACTACATGAAAATAGGAAAAATGGCTGAACAAAGCGGAAACATTGATGCAGCCATTCTGGCCTATAAGAACACAGAAAGACAGAGCCCTGATTATTCCAGAGCTCATTGCAGGCTTGCGCAGCTTTATATGGATGAAAAGAAGGACTATGATCAATCTATCCGCGAATTTGAAAATGTGCTTTCGCTTCCGGAAAACCGGCAGATTATCTATAAGCAGTTTGCGGTGACCTATACCAACCTGGGGCATGCGTATTATGAGAAGGGCAATCAACTGGTTCAGAAAGACAGACGGGCTGCTGCCGGAAATTTTGCCAAGGCCATCGAAAAACTCAGGGTGGCAAAACAGAATATTCGGTTTTTCCCCAATCTCCAGTTTGACGAGGCGGTGCACGACACTTATTATTACAGGGCCATTTCATTTCATAAGCTTTATTTGATCACTAAAAAGAGCTCTCTTCTTCCCAAAGCCGATCGGGCATGGAAAGAATATTTTGATTTTTTCCCAAAAAATCTTGAAGGAAAAAGTGCCTTTATGAGAATTCGCAGCTCAGCAGAAAAACACCGAAGGCAGATAAAAGATTTGATTTAGGGGAGATTGGCAATTTGGTATTATTGATAAAAACCAGAATATTAATCGTTATCATTCTCGGGGGACTACTGGTTGCTACCAACGGTATATCTGCAGATGTCCCACCGGTCACACCTGGCGCAGACCAAAAAACAGAAAATGTTAGCCAGGCGGAATTAAAGGATGAAGGACAAGAACCTGGTCGGTCTACAGAAGTGGTTGAGCCAAAGTCTGTTCCCGCGCCTGAGTCCGAACCTATCCCTGAGAATTCGGAGCAACTCATTAAAGAGACCAAATCCGGGGAAGATAAACCCCGGACAGATGAACAGGGGGTGGAACCCGTAAACCATCAACAGGCAGGGGAAACCTCAGCTTCAACCGAAGCTGAGGCTGAACCTGAAAAAGACAGCCAGGCTGAGACGGCCGATGAGACAAAACCGGAGGAAGAAAAATCTCAAACAGCTAAACAGGATGCCGAGCCGGAAAAAGAAGCTTCCACAGAACCGCAAGAGCTAAAACCTCTGTATGTTCGTGAACTCATGGATATTCAAGCCGGGCATAATGATTCAAATCCGGTGTGGTCACCTTCAGGGAAAAAAATCGCATTTGAACGAAGTATAGGAGATAAAAGAGAAATTATCATTTCCGGGCTGAATGGGATTGTTTTGCAAAAAATTTACTGCAAGCTGGCTGACAAAAAAAATGAAGAAATGGAGTTTTTTTTCCCGGGCATTGCTGAAGACATCAGCTATAATTCAGGTATCAGCTGGTCGCCCGCCGAAGGGAGCTTGGTGTTTATGAGCAATGGCGGAAGCGGCAACTATGACCTGTACCATTTGCCCCAGCTTGGCAGCGAATCGACCATAAGGCTGACGGAAGATGATGAAAAAGACAGCCATCCGCAATGGTCTCCGGTAGCCGATGAGTTGATTTTTGTTTCCGGCCGTGGCGGAAAAGCGGATGTATACCTGATGAAACTTGGAACAAAGGAAACCATTCAAATAACGAACGGGGAGAAAACATATCTTTATCCCCAATGGTCGCCGGATGGCAAAAAAATAACCATGATCTACGGTTCCAATGAGAATCATGATATTTACCTGGTTGCGGATATAACAAAACCCGCCGAGACATTAAAGGCCCTTACCACATGGTCATATGATGATCTGAGACCGTCATGGTCGCCGGATGGTAAAAAAATTGCCTTTTATTCCAACTATAATTTGCAGCAAGACCCAAAGATATGGGCCCTTTTGGTGATAGCGGCAGATGGTTCCGACCCGACTGAGGGTGAAGAGCTTTATGCAAAGGTGGTTGCCACCAATGTAATCCCGGATATAGAAAGCGGCCCGGCCTGGATGCCGGACAGCAAGAGAATCATTTATGTAAAAAATGATCGGCAGTCATATAACCCGATACATATAGTTAATGTGGAAGAAAAAACCGAAGCGATTCTCAAGACGACCACCAAAATGAACCACGATGTGGTTTGTTCATCTGATGGGACCATTGCATTTCGGGCACAGGTTGAACAGTGGGATCATATTTATATTGCCATATTGCCGAACTAAAAGGAATAACGACTGCGTATTTTAAGGGGAATGTATGAAAAAAGCTGTGTTGCTTTGTATGATGATTGTATTTTTTTCAGGGGCTTGGTCTTTCGCAGGCGAACCGGTAAAAAATGGGATGAAGCTCTATAAAAAGCATCTGTATGAAGATGCGGGTAAACTGCTGTATTCATATCTGCCATCTGTCAAGCCTGGGGAGGAAAGCGCTGCCTATCTTAGCCTGGGCATGGTTTATCTTTCCAGTGCCAGATTATACAGCGAGCTCCGTCACACTTCAATATCCGTGCACCTTGACTACCTCACAAAAATTGATGCGGTTTCGGGCAAAGCGAAAAGTCGGCTGGTAAAATTATATTTAGCCCAGGCATATCTGGAGGCCGAAAAACCTGAAAAAGCGGCAGCTATCTTGCAAAAATTCATTGCAGACAAAAACATAAAACCAAAAGATAAAGCCATTGGAAAAGTCAGCCTCGGTGTTTCCTATTTTTTGCTGGGAAAACCGAAAAAAGCCAACGCAATTTGGTCTTCGGTAAAGACCAAAGACCCTGGAGTGCTGTCAGCGCTTGCCAAAGCATATTGCAAATCCGGACTCACCAAGAGAAATCCGCTGAATATATGTGATGAAGCACTCAAGACAGCGAAAAAATCAACTGGCACAGTATCCATTCAGGTGATTAAAAATGTTCTTTGGGTTTATGCCGCTACCGGAAAGGTGGAAAAGGGGCTTGATTTAATAAAGAATGCAAATTTGAAGGCATTTTCTTACGAAGAAGCCATGGCAAAAAACAAGATCATCCGTTTCTACGATCTGTCGTTGCTTAGCAGCCTTTCAATACTTTACGGAAAGGCCGGTATTAAATACCTGGAAAAAGCCTCTGCAGATGAGAAGGTCAAAGGCCCGGCTCTGTATTACCTTGGCACCGCAAATGCTTTCTTCGGGGACACTGATGAGTCCCTCAAAGTGTTTGAAATGTTTGCCTCAACAGCCAAAATGCCGGCCAGGTACAAAAATACTGCAAAGGTAATGATGGTTGAAAACCGAAACCTAAAGGGCGATCGAGCTCAGGCAGGGCGCATGCTTGGTGATATGGCGCAGGCCACAACCGACCCTTACATGCTTTCAGATATTCTGTTTGCATTCAGCCGGCTTCAGGTTGAATGCCATAAGACTGCTAAAAAAGTGTCCGTTATGGTTGAAAACGGAGAAGGAAAGGCATTTTCCAGAATGAGTTTCGCCCTTGGCAAATACTACCTGCAGAAAAAAGATTACCTAAAGGCCGCGTTCTATATGGAAGCAGGGAGAGATAAGAGCAATAAGAACAAGATCGAATATAATGATCCGGTTATGCTGGTCAGTCTCGCTGAGGCATATTACAGGACCAAGAAGTTTTCCGAAGCACTGGAAATTTATTTTGAAATAAGCAAGCAATTTCCGGCAGTGCGGCAGATACAGATTGCCATGCAGGGGGTATATTCCATGGAGCAAAAGAGTGCCGGAGATGCAAAGATTTTATAACGGTTGATTCGGTTTAGCAGAAATACTAGCGGTAACGTAGTACTTCATCGGTGGAAATTTAACGATATTGCCAAAGTCCGAATCTTGATTTGACGGGTAAATAAAAAATGATTGCCATAAACTCATAGTGGCAAAGAAAAAATGCAGTGTTTGAGTGTATCACACTATTAGCCTTGAGGAGGGAATTATGAAAAGGTTACCGAGTGTTCTTTTATTGATTTTCTTTTTTGCGTTTATCATGATGGCGCCCCAGGCAGGGGCAGAACCAAAAAACGACGGGAAACCGGATGGAGGGACTTTAAATTACGGTGAATACGGCAGGCCGACCACGTTGGATCCGATCACCAGCAACGATATGATTTCCATGCGAATCACCGAACTCATTTTTAACGGCCTGGTCGGTATAAACGAGAAGCAGGAAATTGTACCGGAACTGGCTGAACGCTGGGAAATGTCGGAGGACGGAAAGTTCTATACTTTTTACCTGAGGCAGGATGTCACCTGGCATCCAAAAGAAGAAGAAGAGCCTGCACCGTTTACGGCAGATGATGTGATTTTTACCTATCATATTATGATGCATCCCCAAACCATCACATCCATGAAGGTCAGGTACGAGTTTATTGAGAGCGTGACCAAGATGGATGATTATACCGTGCAGTTTACTCTCAAAAGGCCTATTTTAAATGCCCTTGCCAAGTTCAGCTTCAAGGTGATTCCCCAGCACGGGCCGGCAAACGCGGAATTTCTATCCAGGGAAGATCCGTTTGCCCAAAAGCCGATTGGGACAGGGCCGTATATGCTGAAAAACATTACGGCCGATCGCGAGGTGATACTGGTGGCAAATGAAAATTATTTCAAGGGTCGCCCTCATATCAACAAGTTTGCGGCAAGGCCTTTTGCGGATCAGAATATCATGAGCCAGGCGCTGCTTTTTAATGCAATCGACATGATTGTACTGGTCAATCACCGGGATATACCACAAATCCAAGGGGATAAGCGTTATGTCCTGCAGCCCTATAATGCGTTGTCCTACTCATTTTTTGGCTACAACATACGAAACCCGCTGTTAGCCGATAAACGCGTTAGAAAAGCATTTACCTATGCGGTAAACAGGCAGGAAATGCTCGATTCTTTCTTTCATGGCCAGGGGACTATTATTTCCGGTCCCTTTGCGCCCGGAAGCTGGGCCTACAACTTGGACGTTCAACCTCTTCCCTTTGATCCTGAAAAAGCGATTCAGTTGTTAAATGAAGCCGGGTTTGTGAAAGGGGATGATGGAATCATGGCAAAGGACGGGCAGAAACTTTCGCTCGTATTGAAAGTTCCCATCGCAAAGGAAAGTGAAGCCGTAAAGCGAGTCGTCCTGGCCTTTAAGAATTATCTAAATAAAATCGGCGTTGATATCGAAGGAGAATTCAAAGAGTGGTTATCCTGGAAAGAAGATGTTTTTCTTAAACATGATTTTGATATCATATTTGCTTCCTGGGTTTTTGATGATTCCGCTGATATTTCTTCCCTGTTCCATTCAGCAGAAATCGGACCATGGAAAAACAACTTCGGAGCTTACTCCAACCCTGAGATAGACAGCCTGATTGTTGAAAGCAAGCTGACTCTTGATCACGAAAAACGAAGAACCATAAACAGGAAACTCCATGCCATTATTGCAGATGAGAGTCCGTACACGTTTCTGTGGACTTTAACCAACTATGCGGCTTTTAACAAGAAATTAAGGCGTGTGGCGATTCATCCTTACAAGTTCTTTTCATTTGCTGATGACTGGTTCATACCTACTTCAGAACAGCGGTAATCCAGATGTATCGACCGCGCTTTCAAAATAAATGCAGGGTATCTGAAGATACCCTGCACTGGTCCATGTGACACCACCATGAAGCTTTCTTCTATCAAACCCATCACCATATTGATTTCAAAAGAGTTGATGATAGCTTTGCTGTTGCTGCTTGGAGTCAGCTTTGTTGTTTTTATTATTCTTTTTCTGTCACCCGGTGACCCTTTCAGCGCTATGGTAAAAGGCCAGATGATGTCTGAAGCGGCAACCAAAGGTATTCATGAGACCATAGTTGTCTCTGACGCCTGGTATTCTCAATATCTGTCGTGGCTGTATAATATACTCCATGGAAATTTTGGAACATCCACCCGTTCCGGTCTTCCTGTGCTGCGGGAAGTTATACTGGTCACAATCAATACGGTATATCTGACCATAGGGTCTATGTTTATCACCCTGTTATTAGCCATTCCCATAGCAATTATATCTGCAAGACGCGGCATGACCCTGTTTACCTGGCCGGCTACTATTTTTACCTATGTGGTTTCAGCCCTCCCGGTATTCTGGCTCGGCTATATCGTTATATATATCTCCATGCACCAGTTTGGTTTATTTCCCCTTGCTTTTGGTGCCATGTCAAAAAAATTCAACTGGATTTATTTTATGCTTCCTGTTTTTGTTTTAGGTGTCGGTAACGGTACGATTAGCGAGGTGGTCCGTTTTCTGCGGGACGAGATGGAAAGAGTTTTTGCAGAAGACTATATCCGGACGGCCCGTGCTAAGGGCGCATCCATATGGAAGCATTCGTTTAAAGAGGGATTTCTGATTCCCATTACAGAAATCATTGCGTCAAAGATTTCGTTTATTCTTGGTGGAGCGATTGTGGTGGAACAGGTGTTCAACTGGCCGGGAATGGGGCGCATGGCGTGGCAGGCGGCTCAGGATAGAGACTACCCGCTGATTATGGGTATTACCCTTATGGCGGCAATTATCGTTCGCCTTGGCAGTTTAATTCAGCGAGTGGTTCATATTATTGTGAATCCAAGGGCATCCCAAGAATAAAGATGAAAAGATATTCCCAGCATAAAATTAAAGTCAGTGGTTTTTCCGATGTGCCTTTCTGGAAAAAGGCCGGGACCATGAACCTTTTGTATGTAAGCTACGGGATTTTCATTGTGATCACGGTGATTGTCTCATATATTTTGGGTGCATTCGAGTTGCTTCCATTTGATCCGCAAAAGATTGATCTCGCATTAATGATGAAATCGCCGGGCCACGAAGGCCATATCCTTGGTACTGATTTTATGGGCAGGGATATTCTTTCCAGACTTATTATTGGAATTCAGGCATATTTTCTTCCAGGCCTGCTTGCGATTGCCATCGCCATCGTTTTTGGAACATGGTTCGGGGTGCTTGCCGGTTATTGGGGCAAGGGGTTCGATACCTCCATTACCTATATTAGCAATCTGCTAAACTCATTTCCCCGACTGGTTCTTATTTTGCTTATGGTTGCCGCTTTCAAGC
Organism: Thermodesulfobacteriota bacterium; assembly: GCA_034189135.1. Taxonomy (NCBI): domain Bacteria; kingdom Pseudomonadati; phylum Thermodesulfobacteriota; species Thermodesulfobacteriota bacterium. The sequence goes on from JAXHVO010000082.1 coordinate 15,937, forward strand.
CTGATATCTATTATATTATGGTCATCATCGGTATAACCAATATTCCTGTGGTTGCCTCACTCATAAAAGGAAAAATTCAATTCCTCAAGGGCAAGTTTTTCATTGAGGCGGCTACCGCTCTTGGTTTGAAAAACAGGGTGATTATTTTTAAGCATATACTGTGGCATAACTGCCGCTCCGTTTTGATCATACAGGCAACACTGGGAATGGCTGAAGCCATACTGATGGAAACCAGCCTCAGCTACCTTGGATTTGGTGTCCAGGAACCCACCCCTTCCTGGGGAAACATGGTACAGGCCGGCGCCAACTATTTCATGCAGGGCAAGTTCTGGCCATCCACCGCACCTGCACTGGCAATACTTTTTACAATTATGGGATTTCATTTACTGGGTGACGGGCTGAATAATATATTTGAGGGGAAACAGAAGAAATGAACCCAGAGCCTGTTTTAGCAATCGATGATCTGCGTACCTACTTCTATTCCAGGAGTAAGCGGGCTTTTATCCGCTCAGTAGATGGCATTAGTCTTGAAGTTGAAAAAGGGGAAATGCTCGGTATCGTTGGTGAAAGCGGCTCCGGAAAAAGTATTACCGCCATGTCGATTATGGGACTGGTTAATGCAGATCCGGGGGTGATTACCGGTAAAATAAGATTTAAAACGAAGAGTGTTTATCAGGATCTGCTTCCGGACCTAAAGAATTATGTCAGGGTCCACATGCACTCCGGAAAGATAATGGAGGTGTATAAAGACAACAATGGATGGCAGAAAAAGATCGACCGCATCATGCATCACATTCGTGGCAGGGAAATCTCCATGATTTTTCAGAACCCCAAAATCTCAATGAATCCATTTATTACCATCGGCAAGCAGATCACTGAATCCATCATGCTTAATACCGGTATTAAAAATCGAAGTGAAGCAAAGGAACGGGCATTGTACTGGCTGGACCGGGTTAAAATAGACTCTCCCGGCTTAAGATATAACAACAATCCATATGGATTGTCCGGCGGAATGTGCCAGAGGGCCATGATTGCCATGGCCCTTTCTTCTGAGCCTGATTTATTAATTGCAGACGAACCGACCACCGGTCTCGATGCGACCATCCAGTCAAAAATTGTCGACCTTCTTGCTGAACTGAAATCAACCTTAAGAGTCACCACCATGCTCATCAGTCACGATATTAATGTCATCAGAGAGCTATCCGACAAAGTCGCAGTGATGTACGGCGGAACTGTGCTGGAACATGGTCCTGCCAAAGATGTTCTGTCTCCCGGATACAAGTATAAACATCCGTATACCGCAGCGCTCCTTGCATCCATTCCCAGCGAAGAGCACGTCCGCAAAAAAGGCTATCTACAGGCGATTGAAGGAGACGTACTTGATACAATTAACATACCGGCAGGATGCAGATTCTGTGACCGTTGTAACCGGGTGACGGACAAAATCGGGGAGCAGTGTAAACATGGAGAGCCGGAGTTAGAGAATGTTTCTTCCGAACACAAGATTAGGTGCTGGCTTTACTCCGGTTCCTGACCCCGGATTAATCGGGGTCTTGTCGGAAAATCAACATTACAGGATACAACGACACAAATCTTTTTCCATAAAAAACGTATATATATTTAAAAAAGACAGTTATGGCCGAAACAATATTAGAAGTTAAGAACCTGAAAAAATACTATACTCAGCCAGGGGGGATAATTTCTCCATTTCAAGGATCAAAACGAATTATTCCCGCTGTGGACGACGTCAGTTTTTACATCAAAGAAAAAGAAACCATGGGCCTGGTCGGTGAAACCGGTTGCGGGAAAACGACCATAGGCAGGACCTTGCTCAAGCTAACACCGGTGACCTCCGGCAAAATCATATTTGAAAAAAAAGATATTACCCGACTTTCACCCCATGAATTCCTTCCTTTCAGACGACAGATCCAGATGATATTTCAGGATTTGGATGCAGCACTCAACCCGAAAATGCGCGTTAAGTCCATACTTAAAGAAGCCCTCACCGTTCATCGAAAACTGAGTGACAAGGAAATTAACCGAAAAATTGATGAGCTGCTTGAAAAGGTGAATTTAAGCAAAAGTGAACTTACCAACTTTCCCGGGGAGCTTTCAGGCGGGGAAAAGCGACGGGTGGGAATTGCACGGGCCCTGGCAGTAGGTGCCCGGTTTCTGGTAGCGGATGAACCGACGAGTGCTCTGGATGTATCTATACAGGCTCAGGTGGTCAACCTGCTAAAAGACCTGCAAAACAATCTGGGGCTGTCGTACCTTTTTATTTCACACGATTTGCGTATTGTCGAGTTAATCAGCCACAAAGTTGCCGTGATGTACCTGGGACAGATTGTGGAGATGGGTATGTCCGGCCGCATTGCAAACGAACCGCGCCATCCTTACACGAGTATACTCTGGTCCTCCCTGGTTGAAAAAAAGAGCCGGGAAGCAACCAAAGTCTCTAATGATAATACGAAGGAGACCTGGGGAGTATTTGATTTTGAGCGTCCCCATACCGGCTGCCGATTTGCTCCGCGCTGTCCGGTATATGAAGCCAAAGGAAGACCCTCCATATGCAGCGACCCTTCTTCAGCCCCTGAGCTTCGAGACATCGGCCATGCCCATAAGGTCAGATGTTATTTCCCTCTTTAAAGAAATTTAATATTTGAATCTTGCATGAAAATGGTGGATTGGATTTACTGTATCAGTTTATTTACAAAAATTATAATCTCATTTTGATACTTTAAATAGCTTTCACAAAACTTTTCCTCGCTTTTAGAATCCATGATGTAGAGAAAGTAGCTCAGATCCCACCTGCCCATAATGAACAGCGTCTTTCGCACGTTAAACGCTTTGAGCATAAAATCTATTGCAGGGAGAATAGGGCGGTATTCTTTTCCCAGCAAACCGATATCTGTCCGATGCCCGTTGTCCTGAATTATGTGGAGCAGGGGAAAAACCCCCCTGCGGAAAATATATTTCACACTTTCGTAAGGGGTTACCGCTTCTATAAATTCTGCAAAAGACCCTGTCAGATATAATTTTCTGAGGCTTTCGGTATTGAAAAATTCCAATTCCGCTGGAAAGTACTTTCCCCGCAGATAAGATATATAATCTTTTTTAATTTCACTTCCTTTTTCTCCCAGTATATAGGCCTTGATGCTACTGTATTCTTTATTCCTTTTACTGGGGAGTTTTTTAATCCGGCGTTCAAATTGCTCCCGCACTTCCGGGTTTCCGATGAATCGGATGGAGAAGGCCCACGGATAATGGAAAAACTGAGGTTCAAACAATCTGTTTCCTGTCTGATTTCGCAAAGTATCGATGTAGTTGATGTAATTAAAAAAATCATCAAAAGAAATAATACTTCCCCCATCATAGTTTCCCAGATAGAAGTAATTGATATGATACGCAAGGAAAGATTCATCTACCTCCAGACCACATATTCGCTCAAATTCATTTTTCAAGATTCTTTTCAGTTTATCATACTCGTCTTTCTTTTCACCATCGAAAAGAAAGATACAGTCAATATCGCTGGTAAATCCTATCGCGCCGCTACCGATGCCTCCATATACTCCAATGAGGACAGGCTGATCGGAGATATCGAGTTCAAGTTTAATACGGTCAAAAAGGCCTTTGATCAGCCTGAGATGGACATCCGCATAAAGCTGTGCGGTGTGGAATCCGCTCCCGCGCCGCCTTAGCTGTTGTCGATAGATCATGTTGATCTCTTTTCTGAATACCTGCTCTAAAGGGTCCTTTCCTTCGTTGACCACAATCTGCAGGAGGTCGAGCACTTTTTTCCGATACTCTGGTGTGATTTTATCTCCATAACGCTGGTCAATCCAGAAGACATTTTCCGCCTTCATGTCTTCAGTGGCGGAAATAATCGCCCTTTCAATGTTCATTCCGGCAAGTGAGAGCGCCCACGATATTTTATGAAGAAGCCCCTTTTTGTTTGATGTGTTTACGATCAGAGCAGACCGGTTTTCACTGATGCCTTCAAACCTTGGAGTAATTTGATCTTGTATGACTTCGTGCTTTTTTTCCCACAGGAAAATTTCTTTTTCTATATTGGTATCTCCTTTTAATACGTTTTGAAGTGAAACAAAGAGCATGTTTTCCAGTAGAGAAGGTTCGTATTTACGGGGGAAGCGAATTTTGTAAAGGTCGGTGGCAACTCCATCGCGGATTTTGATATCGGCTTCCAGGATGTGGCAATCGTGGATGGTGAATATACCGGCTACTTTGCTGAGAAGAAAAGGTCGGTCATAGGTACTGACAAAACAGAGCGCCTCCCCTCTGCTCAAAGGGACTATTTTTATCCCCAGAAAGGAGTCTTTTAATAGGCGCTCTTTCATTATTCTTTTTTTCTTTTTTTCTTCTTAAGATTATCGGCGATTTTCTTTTTTGTTGCTGCAATTTCCTTTTTGGTCACCGTCTTGCGAAGTTCTTCCATCTTTGTCATTATTTGAGAAAAACGAACGCCTTCAGCCGCACTGATCCATTCGAGTTGAAGCCTCTCTTTTCGTAAACCCCATTTTTCCATTTTTTTCCAGATTTTTTCAACCCTTTTTTTGGTCCAGTGATTCGCATCAATATAATGACAGTCGCCAAAATGACAGCCTGAGAGCAGGACAACCGGTGCCCCTGCCTTAAAGGCTTTCCAGATAAACTTTTCGTCCACCCTGCCGGAACACATGGTTCGGATAAGGCGTATGTTTGGCGGATAATTCAGACGGGCGATTCCTGCAGAATCGGCTCCGGCATATGAACACCAGTTACAGGCAAAGCAGACCACTTTTTCCAGCGGCTCTTGGTCTAAAATTGCATCAACCTGGGACAGAATCTGGCTATCGGTAAAATGGTTCATTTCAATCGCATCAAAAGGGCATTCAGCCGCACAGGTGCCACATCCGGCGCATGCCGCCTTTATGACTACGGCAGGCCTTTTGTTCTTTTTGTCAACCGTAATGGCATGATAAGGACAAACCCTGGCACATACTCCACATGATGTACATTTTTCCTCATCCACGCGACTGGTAATGGCTTCAACGGTAATCTTACCCGGAGACATGATACGTGCAGCCCTTGCAGCAGCAGCGGAGGCCTGGGTCACCGCATCTTTAATGTCCTTGGGGGACTCGGCCGTACCGGCGAAAAATATTCCGCATGAAGCGGAATCCACCGGCTGAAGTTTGGGATGTGCCTCGAGATAAAAACCATCCGAGGTTTTTTGCAGGGCAAGCATTTCCTGGATTTTGTTCATATCTTTTGATGGAACAAGCCCCTGGGAGAGAACCACCAGTTCGCTGCGATGCCTTTCCAGCAGATCAGTGGACGTGTTTTCTGCGAAGAGAATCAAATCCTGTGACCGGGGATCTTCCTGTACATCTCCGGGAAGCCCTCTGATATACTTTACTCCCTTGCCTTTGGAGCGTTGAAAAAGATCTTCAAAACCCTTGCCGAACGCCCTGATATCAATATAGAACACTTTTACTTCCATATCAGGATAATGCTCTTTGAGCATTAGGGTATCCTTTATGGTGTTCATACAGCAGATATTACTGCAATAAGGATTTGCCTCCTTGTTTCCGGGTGATCTGGATCCCACACACTGAATAAAGGCCACCGACTTGGGGACTTTCAGATCGCTCAGTCGAACCACTTCCCCCTTGGTCGGCCCCCCGGCATTAATCAACCGTTCGAATTCCATGGTGGTTAACATGTTGGCAAAACGGGTATATCCGTATTCATTCAAAGGGGTCGGGTCATATGGCACCATCCCTGTGGCCACTACAATGGTTCCTACCTTGAAGGAAAGCTCCTCATCCTGCGCATCGTAATCGATGCACCCTTTCTCACAGACTTCTTTACATTTGCCGCAGATCAACGGATCCTGGCCCAGGCAATCTTGAGAATTCAAAACATAGGAGGAGGGAACAGCCTGCGGAAAGGGGATAAAGATCGCCCTGCGGGAAGCCAGGCCCATTTCAAACTCATCCGGGACAAGTACCGGGCAGACGGTGGCACAATCTCCACAGGCGGTACATTCTTTTTCGTTTACATAACGGGCCTTTTTGGTCACCGTGACATCAAAATTGCCCACATACCCTTTGATATCTTTTATTTCGCTAAAAGTAATCATCTCAATGTTTGGATGTCGACCGACATCCGTCATCTTAGGACCGAGAATTCAGATAGAACAGTCCATGGTTGGATAGGTCTTATCAAGCTGTGCCATGACCCCGCCGATGGACGGCTTTTTTTCAACCATGTAGACCTTAAAACCGTTGTCCGCAAGGTCTAAGGCAGCCTGAATTCCTGCAACGCCTCCGCCGATAACAAGACTCTGTTGGGTTACCGGCACTTCCTGTTCCTCAAGGGGTTTAAGCAATCTCGCCCTGGAAACAGCCATCTTCACCAGATCCTTGGCCTTTTCAGTGGCACTTTCTTTCTGGTGAGTATGGACCCAGGAACATTGTTCACGTATATTGGCCATCTCAAAAAGATATGGGTTGAGTCCGGCTTCGGCGCACATCTGCCTAAAGGTGGGTTCGTGAAGCCTTGGTGAACAGGAAGCAACCACAATACGGTTTAAGCCGTATTCAGTTATATCCTGTTTGACCAACTGCTGGCCAGGGTCGGAACACATATAAGAATAGTCCCGTGAGACAGTCACACCCTCAAGGTCCTTTGCCCATTCAGCCACAGCCTGACAATCCACGGCATCGGCAATGTTTAAACCACACTGGCAAATATAAACGCCTGTCCGTATCTCTTCTTCAGGGATACTTAAAGCAGCCTGTGCAACGGTCATTGACTAACCTCCTTCGTTTGTTGATAGTCAGTGGTTTGTGTTCAGCGGCATGTCTATAAAAGCGCCTTTTGATGTGTCCTTACAACGGACAACTGACAACAACCCATTGACCTTGATATGGTATTTGAATTTTACGTTTTATATATAGATCTGTATGATTCCAATTGATGCAAAGGCCATCAATTAATTCATTCTATCGATTCAGCCAGTATAGAAGAAATATCCCTGATTTTCATGGAAAGATCCTGTATCAGGTTGACATCATTCATGGCACAGGTTAAATGTACCTGGCATTTGGGGCATGCGGTAACGATTAAATCGCTCTTTGTTCCCTTGGCCTCCATAAGACGTTCAACCTGCAACTGTTTGCTGTAACGATCACAGTGAAGCCATGCAGAATTACCACAACACCATGAACCGGCACGAAAATGGGGCATTTCTCGGAGTTCCATCACCGATTCCAGAAGCTGTCTGGGTGCATCATAGATTTCCATAAAACGTCCCAGTCGACAGGGATCCTGATAAGTCGCAATTTTATTTAGTTCTTTTTTTGCCGAAAAACCGATTTTTTGCAGATATTCGCTTATATGCATCACCTCAAAGGGAAACGGCTCGGCCGATTGTGGGTAAAGATTTTTCAATGTATAACAGCACTCCGCGCAGGAGGTGATAATTGTTTTAACACCGGCTTTTTTAAAAGATTCGATATTAAGGCGGCGCAGTTTATGAAACGATTTTTCATCGCCGGTCCAGATCAAATCGTGTCCGCAACAGCGCTCATCAGGTAAAACAACAGGCGTAACACTCACAGAGTTGAGTATTTTAACGGTATCAGCGGCAATCTGTTTCAGTTTCAGGTTCATGGTGGAAAAGAAGGTCTCGAAATAGGTGAGGCAGCCGATAAAGTAGAGTATTTCTCCGTGGGAGCTAATTCTATGTTCGTCGTTGACCCAGTCCAGGCGATTCTGGCTCAGGTCGGGTGCTGTTTGCATGCGCATCAATCCTTGTAAAGCCCCGCCATGACTGAGATGCCCGTTGAATTCTTCTGTGATGAAGAGGGAGCGTACAGACCGAATAAATTCGGTAAAAGAGATACCAATGGGACATCGGTCATTACAAAGCCCGCAGGTAAGACATGTCCAGACTTTCTCTTTGACATAGTCACTGCCAAGACCTTCTTCAATGGCGTATTTGGCGACCAGTCGAGGAGAAAAATCCCTGTCTACCTGAGCCAGTGGGCAGGCTCCGGTACATTTTCCGCATTCAACGCAGTGGAAAATCTGATACTTCTCAATAAGTTTGGCTAGAGTATAGTCCTGATCCAATGGATTTCCTCAATATGCTACGCCACGAATGGCGATTTTTTCAGTTTATAGACTTGTTCGGCAAAGGAGTCGATTTCTTCCAGCAGCCTGCTTTTTTCATTAAAGGAGAGTTTAACAGATCTGAACCGTTTGGGTTCCAGCCCCAGAATCTGTATGAGTGCCTTTATCGGTGCTGCTGTTTTCCTGGATTGTTCCGGTCCGGGACCATACCGGCATTCATTATTCCTGCAACCTAAAACCATCACCCCTTCCGCACCTTTCTCAAAAGCAAAGAGGACCATGGCAGGGTCCACACGTCCTGAACACATCACCTTTACGGGATAAATCAATGGATAAAAAGAGGATTCGGATTTGCAAAGATCCATGTAGCACCGATACGGTGCCCAGCTGCAGAAAAAAGCCAAAATCGGTTTTTTATTATTCCAATAAGGCATTGATCACCTTTTCAAAATACCATTGTTCAGATTCGGGTAAACTTATGGCACCGGTGGGACATTCCGGGATACAGTTTCCACAGCCTGTACAAAGCCCCGGTTCGATCCATGACGAACCAGTCCCACGGGTTGTCTGTTCCAGGGTGATGGCCCCTTCGGGACAGATATCTGCACACTTGCCACATCCCCGGCACAATTCAGGATCTGCATGTGCCACAAAACAGTCAACAGGGCTGTCAAATGCATCGGACCGGTTGGAAGCCTTTTCCAGTGCTTCGCCGGCAGCTGACATTCCTGATGCCGTCCCGGAAGCTTTCTTCACCTGTGACCATGAAGCCAGATAAACGCCGGGGATGTCGGTTTCAAGACTGCCAAAGGCACGGTCACCGACGGAATGAAGTCCTGTGGCAAAGGAATCCCTTTGATGGGGTATGTGGGTGAATTCTTTTCGTCCAACAATAATGATACCCGCTTGAAGTTTCTTATATCTGGGATTTTCATCTAAGATTTTAATGTCCAAATTTTGCAATCGCTTGCCCCTCTTCCGGAAAGTAAGTTTCGGGCTTTTTTTCTCTTTGGTGGATAACAAAGAATTTCCCTTTTCCAGAATAAGGGTGAATTTGCCCCGTCGGCCATCGAGTCTAACCGGCTTGACCGGACGGATCAACTCTATAGCGGAATTTGACAGTTCCTGTACAATTCTATTTCCCACCTTCAGGTGATCCACCACGACCACTGAAGCAAATTGTTCTTTTAATCCTCTGGCTGCGGAAATTCCGGCTTCGGTCGCACCCAGGATTATGGCCTGGGGGCAGGGCGCTTCTTTTTCCTCCAACCGCTTTTTAGAATCTTTTAATTGCCATAGCCCGGATCGAATCATCCGCAGAGACCGATCGATAGCGGTTTTATCGTCTTCTTTAAAAGGAAGCAGGCAGGTTTCCTTGATGTTGATCAGGGCAATATCTTTCGGGTTGTATTTTGCTTCTGTAAAAAGACGATGTTTTAATCTGATACGCTGGACGTTGCATGATTCACAGGCAAAAGCGAAATGACAGCAGGTGCATGAAGCGATCAAGGCGCCGTTTAATTTATTTTCAGAAATAACCTGTTCGATTCTGCGCCCTTTTTCCGGATGGCAGGCGGAAACAAGAACCTCTACATGACCAACACCGGAAATATCGATAAGCGGGGGTATCATCTCATCCAGCCGATTATTTTGGTTCAGGGTTCCGTTGCACGAACAGATAAAAATTCCAATCTTTGGCTCTCCGTCACCAAGGTATTGGTGGGAAGTTGGCTCTACTGCAACAGCAGTGGTTCCAGCCAAGGCTTTGACTGCGGCAGCACGCCCTGCCACAATTGCTTTTGCCCAGGAGTCTTTCTTTCCAAAACGTTCAATGGAGATCATTGCTGAAGAATTGAGTTTGGACGGTATCTGCCCTTGGCGGGAAAAGATGACTTTGCTAAAATGCAATTTCCTTCGGGTTGCTGTCCTTTCATGGCTGATCGCATTCAGATCACAGGCAGTCTCGCATCTGAGGCACTCGCTGCAAACTCCGCATTGAAGGCATCTGGAGGCTTCATCAATTGCATCTTTCGCTGTCAAGGAGCGAATAACCTCACTTTTATCTTTTATCCGCTGCGATATTTTCCGATGAAAAGGAACCGTGCGCGTTTTAATCGGTGTGTCTTTTAAGATCGGTTCATATTCCTCGCTGGAAATTACAGGGTCGTCTTTTTTGTTAGGGACCGAATCGGGTTTAAGAGCATAAATAATTGTGCTTGCCGCCTTTCGCCCGGATGCCATGGCTTCCACAACAGTGGAGGGGCCTGAGACCACATCCCCTGAAGCAAAGACTCCGAAAATATTGGTCTGGCCTCCGGCCTCAACTTTAATCGTACCCCTTTGGTTTAGTTTTAGATTGCCTCCAACACCATAAGGAATATCCGCCTTCTGACCAATGCTTATAATGGCTGTGTCTGCGCTTATGAGAAAGTCGGATCCATCCACAGGAATCGGCCTTGGCCGCCCCGAAGCATCCTTATCCCCAAGTTTCATCTTGATGCACTTGACTTGTGCCAGTCCATCGCCTTTTCCTACAAATTCGACCGGAACGGTTAGCGGTTTTAGTTTTACTCCCTCTTCAATCGCCTGCTCAATTTCATGGGGATCGGCAGGCATCTCTTTTCTGGTGCGACGATAAATAATGGTCACAGATTGCGCCCCAAGCCGCACACTTGCACGGGCTGCTTCAACAGCTGCATTTCCTCCACCTACCACTGTGACCCTGCCAGGGGGCTTTAAAGTTTTTCTTTTCCACAGGTCCTTTAAGAAGGAAACACAGCCGTAAATTCCTTTAAGATCCTCACCCTTTATGTTCATCCTGAGATCTTTGGAAGCACCTGTGGCCAAGAGAACGGCGCGAAAGCCTTCGGCCTTCAATTTTTTAATATCCTGATAAGAATTCACCGGAGAGTTAAGCCTCAGGTCAACGCCTGCAGCCAATATCTGCGCGATCTCTGTTTCAATAATGTTTCTGGGAAGTCGATATGGCGCAATTCCTTGCCACAAAAGGCCTCCCGGCTTTTCTTCAGCCTCGATAAGGGTCGGGCGAAACCCTGCCTTTGCAAGATCGTACGCTGCTGTCAGACCTGCAGGCCCTGAACCTATAACCGCAACTCGTGGTCCAGCAGGAAAAGAAGTATCGCCTGTGTCCGGCTTTTTTCCCTTCTTTCCAGCCTGGTCTGCGGCAAAACGCTTTAACGTACAGATGGCCACAGGTTCGTCGACTTCCTGACGACGGCACACCGCTTCACACGGATGGTGACACACCCGGCCGCATATTCCCGGAAGGGGGTTTGCGTCATAGATAAGTTCATACGCTTCTTCGAATCTACCCTGTGCAATCAGGGCAATATAACCCTGCGGATTCATGCCTAGGGGGCAGGCCGTTCTGCATGGAGCAGGCTGACGCTTGTCAATGGTCATCGTTGAAGGACATGACAGCTCGAATAAAGGTTTGCGGCCATCTGGAAATTCGACAGGGCATGATACCAGGCAATTTCGACAATCCACGCACAGGTCGGGGGAAACCCACATGGGTCTTTGAGTCAGTTCCAGTTGGACCTCGTTCACGGTTTTTTTAACCTGGGTGACTTCAGTTTGGGTGAATAATTCTATAAGGGGATGATAAAGAACCTGGGTGTAAAGGTATTGGCTCCAGCGCTTTCCCCTATCTGTCCAGTTTCCCGGCGGTGAAGCCATTTCTATGTTTTTATCGATCAGAGTCACATTTCTTCCAAGGTGGGCTAAAGTTAAGGCGGCCTGCAACCCCTGAAGGTCTGCTCCGATGATAAGTATGCCGGTTGAGGAGGTCATGCCGATTTACTTCCCCTCTTCTTTCAAATCAAGACCGTATTGAAATCCTTTTTCCATTCCGGCCAGGTTTTTCTTTTCAGTTCCCTTTGGCACTGAAATTTCGATGGTCTGCCTGAGTGAATCGTAAGAGACCAGGTCGGTAGCGGAAATTGCAAAGCTCAGCATAATGATGTTTGCCATCATCTTTACACCCATCTCCTCGGCAAATTCCGTGGCAGGTATGGAATGGGTTTTAACATCTTTTGGAACCCTATCGGGATCGATTTTTACCAGGCCGGAATCTGTAAAAAGTTTTCCCCCTTCAACCAGTCTTGGGGCGTATATATCGAAACCCTCCTGGGACATGCAGATGATAATGTGGGGTTTTTCTATATAAGGATACTCAATAGCTTCAGTAGAAACAACTACCTGTGCGGCACAGGCACCACCGCGAGCCTCAGGTCCATAGGACTGTATGAGGGTTGCATTTTTTTTCTCGAAAAGGGTCGCCGCTTTTCCCAGGATGTTCCCTGAAAGAATAATCCCCTGGCCACCGAATCCGGTAATAATGATTTCTTGGTATTGACTTTTAGCGGCCATAATGCCTCCTATCGTTGTGCAGCCATCTCTTTTTTCGGCCAGGCAGTACTTTTTAGTTCTGATGTTTTAGCAAGCCTTTCCAGAAAAGTGGGGCGTTCTGTGTCGATGAATTTTCCCAGGACCATTTTCTTCCCCTCCTCAATCACTGTTTCGTCGGGATGGACTTCGTTTTTGATCACACTGTTTTTCTGGTAAAGCTTGATCATATCCAGAGCACTTCCAAGGCGATTACGCCGTCCAAACGCCGTCGGGCATGGGGCAAGTACTTCTACAAAGGAAAAACCAGGCTTTAACAGGGCTTCCAGAATTGATTCCGCCAGCCGCCTGACGTCCAGGGAAAGCCAGCGTGCCACATAAACAGCACCACATGCTGCTGCCAGAGAGGGAAGATTTAAAGGAACTTCGGAATTTCCATACGGAGTGGTGGATGTTCTGGCGCCTGTCGGAGTATTGGCTGAGACCTGCCCCCCTGTCATCCCATAGTTCATGTTGTTTACGCAGATAACCGAAATGTTGATATTTTTTCTGGCTGCATGCAAAAAGTGATTGCCACCTATGGAGAAAAGGTCTCCTTCGCCGGAAAAAACAAACACATTCATTTCAGGTTTTGCCAGTTTAAGTCCGGTTGCAAACGGGATGGCCCGACCATGGGTGGTATGAAAAGAATCGAGGTTAAGGTATCCCGCAACCCTTCCGGTGCATCCGATTCCGGAAACAACGGCAAGTCGGTCGTAATTGATTCCTGTTTTCTTTAAAGCCGTGATACAGGATGAAAAAGCACTTCCGATGCCACACCCCGGACACCATATATGGGGGATGCGGTCTTTCCTCAGGAGTTCGTCCTTTGGATGTTTAGCAGGTGAGCGCCTGGCCGTTTTTTTGCTTGCTTTTGGTTTCATTTCCTCTTCCTTTTAGTTCCGATTTCAGGCAGGATCTTTTGTACCGCATTCGTGATTTGCTGTGGCGTATGGATACCCCCTCCGGCATGATGAATTAATTTTGTCAGGGCCTGTCCGGATGCGCATCGTTCCACTTCAAGGGCGATCTGACCGAAATTTACTTCCGGCACCACAAAGGCTTTTGCCTTTTTTGCCAACTTCCTGATCAAATCTTCGGCAAACGGCCAGATGGTGTTAAGCTTAAGCAAACCGACTTTGAGGCCATCATCGCGCAAATCGCGCATGGCCTTTAGCGCGGGCCTGACGGAAGATCCGTAAGTGACGATAATAATTTTTGCTCCATCCAAGAAATGCTCCTCATAATCTATGATTGCATCTCGATTGTTGCGAATTTTGTTGATCAGGCGCGTGATTAAAACTTCCTGAGTCTGGGCATCCGGTACAGGATATCCCCTTTCATCATGGGTAAGGCCGGTAATGTGAATCTTGTATCCATCCCCCGCATCCGGCAACACAGGAATCAGGGAACTGTCGGTTTTATACGGAAGATATTTTTCTGGTGGTTTTGAAGGCTTTTTACGGTTTACCACTTTAATTTTTTCTGCAGGTGGAATAGTGACGCGTTCCAAGGTGTGGCCCACCACTTCATCGGCCATAATCAGAACCGGAATACGAAAAGTCTCGGCAAGGTTAAAGGCCCTGATGGTGAAATCAAACATTTCCTGGGGGGAACTCGGACTTATCGCTATGATTTCATAATGTCCGTGGGAACCCCATCTGGCCTGCATGATGTCCCCTTGGCCGCAGGTGGTCGGAAGACCGGTGGATGGCCCACCCCTTTGAATGTTGACTACCACGCAAGGTGTTTCGGTGATGACACCCAGGCCGATGTTTTCCATCATCAGACTGAAACCCGGGCCCGAAGTGGAAGTCATGGATTTTGCCCCGCCCCAGGCCGCGCCGAGTACCGCCGCAATGGATGCTATTTCGTCTTCCATCTGAACATAGGTGCCGTCCAGCTTCGGGAGCCGTCTGGACATTGCTTCCGCCACCTCTGTGGCCGGAGTAATGGGATATCCCGCAAAAAAATTGCATCCGGCAGCCAGAGCACCTTCAGTACATGCTTCGTCGCCGTTGATAAAATGCTCTCCGGTCAAAACTCGCTGACATGTCAATCTGTTAACCTCCTTTCAGGGTGGTAAAGCGCCTAAAGCAGATTTGCCTTGCCGGTTTTATTTGTCGTTCAAATGATCATACGAATGATCACAAAAAATGGCAAACTCCGGACAAACTTCTTCACAGAAATGGCATCCCACGCAGGCGGCAGGTTCCTCTACAACAGGCGGATGATATCCCTTTTGGTTAAACTTATCGGACATTTTTAAAACACCGCGCGGGCAAAATTCCACACAAAGACCACACCCTTTGCATCGGCTTTCGATAATATGGATCTCTGCCGGTGGCAGCAATTTCTCCCCCAAATCAAGAGGCTCTCTCCACATCTTCATGGCAACAATCCTGCTTTAAAATTTTATCGTTTATTACCGTAATATTGAATACTGGCGATTTTTCAATTTTCGTCATCTTAAACCTTGAAATACACGCTTTTGTCAACAATTAGATTGATGGTTTGGAATGAACCAATGGGTGTGAAACCTGAGCTGCCAATTGACCGCCATGCGATCGAAAATATTTTGTTAATCAAATCAAATTGTTATGAATAAGTTGTTTAAAAGTCAAAACCCCTTGGCTTTTTTTAAAAACTTTACCAAAATTCTATTTTCTGCTATTTTGCTTTTAGTTTAATTCGGCCAAAAATAGCCGAGTCACCATTCACCACCAGCAACGGACAAGCGAAACAGGAAATGATTACAAATAATAATGACAGCGGTATTTTTTTTCGACAACCGTCTGAGAAATTTAGCGGTGAAGAACCCGGTTATATTGTTGAGGGTGAAACAAAAGAGCAAGAGCCGGACACAGGCAAATTCATTCTCTGCCGCCAGTGTCATCAGGTGATAACAGGCCCGGCTGAGCGTATCGAAATGCAGGGCGCTCACCAGCATACGTTTGCCAATCCGCATGGTGTTGTTTATCATATAGGCTGTTTCAAGTCTGCTGCAGGATGTGGGTATGCGGGACCGGCATCTGATGAGTTCAGCTGGTTTAAGGGATACAGCTGGCGAGTTGCCGTCTGTGGGAATTGTCTTCTTCATTTAGGCTGGTTGTTTATTTCACCGGGTAGTGATAGTTTCAACGGGCTGATTCTTGACCATCTTATTCTGCCTGACTGAATTGGAAGAGATCCAGCTTTTAGATTTATTAAACCGGAGGTTCCTTAAATTGATAACATAAAGCAATCATTATTTTTTTACCATTTGAAAATTACTATAGGAGGTAGAAAAGGAATAAAATCATGAGATATGCTCACACCAATATTGTGGCAAGAGATTGGAAAAAATTATCAGATTTTTACATTCATGTGTTTGACTGCACGGTAAAACCACCGGTAAGAGAACTTTCCGGTGAGTGGTTGGATCAAGCCACTGGTTTATCCGGTGCAAAATTAGAGGGAGTTCATTTATTGCTGCCCGGACACGGGAACAGCGGTCCCACTTTAGAAATATTCTCTTATAAAGATACCCATGAATGTGAACCGGTCATGGCTAACTTTACCGGCTTTGCGCATATTGCATTTGAAGTCGAAGATGTTGAGAAAAAATTCAGCGATGCGCTATACAGGGGTGCTACTAAATTAGGCCAAGTTACCCGGAAAATGGTCAATGGTGTGGGTATGCTAAAATTTGTTTATTTTAGAGATCCTGAAGGAAATATAGTAGAAATGCAGTCCTGGGAGAAATAACTTTAACCCAAAAGCGAGCAATCCTCGTCAGACACTTTTCTCATTTAAGACGGAACATATTTTTGAGAATTACTATAACGTATAGCCACAGTTAAACAGGCCATACCGACAACAGTTCACCTTTCTGAACCACGAGAGAGGACACTATGAAAAAACCAATGGTGTTAGCTGCCTTACTCGCCATTTTTACAATATCGGCTCTATCAGTTGCCGGGGGGAGCATACCTTCAAGTAATCGATCACGACAGGCAGTTTTCAGGGTAAAACCACAGCTGGAAAGAGATTTTGCCCGCAAGAAGCTTAAGTTTGGTGCACCCATTTACCTCAGAATCTTCAAGGAGGAAAAAGAACTTGAAATATGGGTAAAGCAGGCCAGCCGTTTCACCCTTTTCAGAAAATTTCCTATTTGTACCTATGGTTTTGGATCGTTGGGCCCTAAAACAAGAAAGGGTGATGGACAGGCGCCGGAAGGCTTTTATTATGTAAAACCCGATCAGTTAAATCCGGTAAGCACTTTTCACCTGTCATTTAATCTGGGTTACCCAAACAGATATGATCGAATTCATCAACGAACGGGTGGGGCATTGATGGTGCATGGAGACTGTGTATCCATTGGATGTTATGCCATGACGGATAAAAAAATCGAGGAAATTTATGCGATTGCCGATGCGGCATTGAGAAATGGTCAGCCCTTTTTTAGAGTTCACATATTCCCTTTTCGCATGACGGGCAAAAACATGCAAAAGCACATGAATTCAAGGTGGTATCCATTCTGGCAGAACCTTAGGCAAGGTTATGATTTTTTTGAAAAAAAGGGAAATACTCCGCCGAATGTTGAGGTGAAAAACAAACGGTATGTGTTTAATCCGTCTGGATAAAATGCGGCTGACCACCTCAAACTGGTGGCAGCCGTGGGCTTTGTAGTTTGAACAATTAGTGTCTGTTGCCCTGGCTGCCAAACAGTATGACCTAAATTTAAGAAAAACCTGCATCCCTTCTGAAAAAAAAGCCAACAGTCTCAGGGTTCGCCGGTTACTTGGCATTATTTTTTTTAATAAATTCGCTTTCGATCTTCTGGGCCACTTCCAGGGCGGTGGTCATGGCGTCATTGATTTTAAACATTTGAACTTTTAAAGTTTTCAGCGACGCCTGCGTGGTGACAATTTGATCATCGCTGATTAAGAGCTGCTGAAGCTGTTTGGCTTTTTCGGCCAGACTGGACATCTTAATGGCAAAGGTACCGATTTCTTCCGCCCATTTCATACGATCTTGATCTTCAAATGCCATTTGTCCGTTGGCTATGCCTTCTTCCAGTATTTCGATGCCGTATTCTTTCGCATCTGCAATAATTTCCCACATGGTGGTCTCCTTTCAATAAGTTGTTTCAAACCCGCAACCCTTTTTCCCGGCTTGTCACCAAACTTAGCAACAGCTAGATTCGTATTATGTAAAATTCAGAGAAGATTGTCGGGTGGTTCCTTTAAATTTTTCAAGGTTAATCTGATACAATATACGCTGCTTTTAAACCATAAATCAAGAAAATAAGTCTGATCCACTTATCAGGTCATCTGATTGGTTAACACTATACAGAGGATATCACCCTGGCTGCCTGATTAAGTCCTGGTCAATCTCTTGCCTGTTTCCAGGAAATAGTTCATCGATTTTTCCCAAAAGATGACCGCTTCAAGAAATGAGTCTTCGGTGAAACGATTGATGAAGTCGTTTCCTTCAGGGGTAATGCCGGTGTACGTATAGGAAACATCTACGTACGAACTGTTCCCATCTTTGGATGTCACCGCTATTTTGAGCACACATGTTCTGGAGCGATGAGTAAACCGAACAAATTCAACTTGATATGATTTGGGATTATGTTTGGTGACGGTCCATATCGTATCCTCTTCACCTTCACATGGCGTACTGAATACAGCCCCCTCTTCAACAAAGCCGGATTTAGAATAGATCATGTTATACTGCCAGCCATCCAGCCACTCAGCCTCACGCACCGGGCACAGGAGCGGGAACACTTTTTCCGGTGTGGCATGGATGGTTTGTCGATATTCTCTGCTTATTCTTTTGGGATTAAATTGGATGTTTTCCATCACCAGGCTCCTCTTTTATTGATTGCCCTAACCAATAAACCCGGCAGGTCGGGCCATTTTCTCACTAGAATTCTTTTCCGGATACAATAGTAGACAGACGTATAATCTTATGGCACTGAACCTTACGGAATGCAATACCATTTGCCATGGAAATCATGCCGCATTGGGGTACTTAAAACTTTTGCTGGTAGGATGTTCGTTTTTATTGAAAAAGTGACGGTGATATGTCACGCTGATATAGACTGAAAAATTGATTTTCCCCTGCCGAGGTGCGGAAAAATCTGCCATCTGGAATTGGGTTGTTGAACATGGCCCTTGTAATCATTAAAACGATCTACAAAGAGATGATCCATGAAACCCCCTTATAATATCCTGGCTGTCGACATTGGTTCGGTTTCCATCGGCGTAGTCGAGATAAATCCTTTAAAAGAAGTCATAAACAGTGCGTATGTGTTTCATCAAGGTAAAATTGTTGAAAAGCTATTCCGCATTCTAAAAGAATTTGATCTTTCGGCCATTTGCGGGATTGCGGCCACCACCTCCACTCCGGACATCATCCGAACCAGCGGCCGCTTTGACAATCCTGTGGCAGTGATTGAAGCTTGCCGGCAATTTAACCCCTCGATCGGATCAATTTTAATGGTTGGCGGTGAAAAATTTGGGGTGGTTCGTTTTGATGACGAAGGGAATTACACCGGTTATAAAGCCAATACATCATGCGCAGCCGGAACCGGGAGTTTTCTTGACCAGCAGGCACAACGGCTGAACTTAGACAGTATTGAGGAGTTGAGCCGAATCGCTTTTGAAAATGATGGTGCTCTGCCCAAAATTGCTTCCCGTTGCGCCGTGTTTGCCAAAACCGATCTGGTTCATGCCCAGCAGGAAGGCTATACCTTAGATGAGATCTGCGACGGTCTGTGCCACGGTCTGGCCAAAAATATTGTGGATACACTTTTCACCGGAGAAACACACCGGTCACCCATTATTTTTACCGGCGGTGTATCTAGAAACCAGTCTGTTGCCGGGCATATCAGTGAGTTAATCGGAGAAGATGTGGTGGTAAACGATATGTCTCATCTGTTCGGCGCGATCGGTGCCGGATTAAAGCTTATGGCTGAATGGCAGGGACAAAAATCGCTGAAAATTCAATCTGCCAAAGAAATACTGATCCAGCCTATCTCCCGAAAAAAATACGCTTACCAGCCATTATCACTTATTTTGAGTCAATATCCTGACTTTACTGCGGCGGACTCTTATGTTTACCCTGGTGATGTTGCCGGCAAACAGAACCGGGTGGAGGTGGATATTTATCAAGAATTATCACCGGGAGATACCTATGATGTTTACTTGGGAATGGATATCGGTTCCACCAGTACAAAAGCAGTATTGCTGGACCCCCACAAGACGGTTTTAGCCGGATACTATACTTATACTGCCGGTCGCCCGATTGAAGCGGTGCAGAACCTGTTTGCCGCAATGGATGATGTGATTCACCAGAAGGGGATTCATTTCAATATTATCGCTGCCGGTACCACCGGCTCGGGGCGAAAGTTGGCTGGAAAAATCATCGGAGCAGATTTGGTGATTGATGAGATCACTGCCCATGCCAAATCCGCGTGCAACCTTGATCCAAACGTGGATACCATCATCGAAATCGGTGGACAAGATTCGAAATTCACCACTTTAAAAAACCAGCAGGTCACATTCTCCATTATGAACACCGTATGTGCCGCCGGTACCGGCAGCTTTATTGAAGAGCAGGCCAAAAAACTGGGATGTCCTCTATCCGACTATTCAGCCCGCACGGAAAATCAACGATCACCGATTACCAGTGATCGTTGCACCGTATTCATGGAAAGAGATTTAAACCATCTGCTATCCGAAGGATACAGTGTGAATGAGGTCCTGGCATCCGTGCTTCATGCCATTTGCGAAAATTACCTCACCAAGGTGGCTATTGAAAACAGCATCGGTCAAATCGTATTTTTTCAAGGTGCCACTGCCAAAAACAGGGCTTTGGTGGCGGCTTTTGAGCAACGGCTTAACAAACCGATCCACGTATCAAGATATTGTCATTTAACCGGTGCACTTGGCACCGCGTTAATGCTGGCTGAACAGGAAAAGTTGCCGTCCCGATTCAGAGGTATCCATTTGTACAAAAAAAAGATTCCGGTGACTTCTGAAGTCTGCGAACTGTGCACCAACCACTGTAAAATAACCGTGGCGCATTTACATCATACCCCGGTGGCTTATGGTTTTTTATGTGGCCGTGATTATGAAACGAAAAAATTTGTCAACAACAATCGTTCCGGGTTTGATCTGCTGAAAGAACATAAAAAAGCCTTTATTGAAACTAAAACAAAAAAAAAGCCATTGACCATAGGCATCCCGGCGGCACTGCATCTTTATGAAGACCTGCCCTTATGGCAAACATTTTTCAAGCGGTTAAATATCAAAACAGTTACCAGTGCTTCCTGCCATGATGCCATGAAAAAAGGCAAAAACCTGACCGGCGCTGAATTTTGTGCGCCAATGACCGCCTGGCACTGGCATGTCCATTATTTACTGGAACTGGCTGATGGATCAAATAAAACCGGCGCTCCGGATTACATCTTTTTACCGGTTTATCTGGAAAAAAAAACCGGCGAGAAAGATACCCGCCGGCAGTATTGCTACTACACCCAATATGCCACGCCGTTGGCAATGAGTATCGGTAAAGAAAAGCAAAGAAAACGGTTCTTAACCCCGTTGGTGAATTATCTGTATAACCCCTATCATACCAAAGTACAGTTGTATCGAATGCTGAAACCGATTGTCACCGGTAATCTCAATTTCTTTGAAGTGGCCGCTGCCTATGATCAGGCCCTGAAATTTAAACAGGCCGGTATACAGAATCTTAAAACGATTTATCACCAAGAATCCCAAACAGCAGATGGTATTCATGTGGTATTATTGGGACGTCCCTATACCGTGCTGTCCAAATCTATGAATAAAGGAATTCCAGGTATATTTGCTGCGTTAGGCATTCGAACGTTTTCCTATGACATGCTTTCGCCCGATAAAAAGGATTTTGCAGCCATTGAACCACTTCTCAACGAGTTGCCTTGGTATTATGCGTCCGAGATATTAAGAGCCGCCGAAAAAGCCGCCCGGACTCCCGGTGCCTATCCGGTGCTGGTCACCTCTTTTAAATGTTCGCCGGATTCATTTATCACCGATTATTTTAAAAAGATAATGGAAGCCCACCATAAACCGTATTTAATTCTTCAGCTGGACGAGCACGATTCCAGTGTCGGGTATGAAACCCGCATCGAGGCAGGAATCCGATCTTTTCAAAACCACTGGTCCCAAAGCAAAGGCAGGAAAACGGCCAAACCTGTAGCCTATCCATCGTCGTTGATACCAAAGACTGAAACACAACTAACCGGCAAGACCTTGATTATTCCCAACTGGGATGATATCTCTCTGAACCTGATAGTGGCCAACCTTAGAAACAGCGGCATTGACGCCCGCGTACTGGAAGAAACCGAAACCAGTATTCAAAAAAGCCTGCGGTATAATACCGGCCAGTGTATTCCACTGAGCATCATCGCTCAGGAATTCATCGATTATGTGAAAAAGCATCACCTGGACCCGGCCAAAACCATACTGTGGAATCCCCATTCCAGCCTGGCCTGTAATTTGTGTTTGTATCCCCATCACATCCGCACCATCCTTCATGCGTATGGTCATGGCATGGAAAAGGCCAGCGTTTATAAAGGCGCCATTTCGTTTGCAGATATCTCGCTTAAATTGCCCATCAACACCTATTTTGCGTATATGTTTGGCGGAATGCTCCGCAAGATGGGCTGTAAAATCCGGCCCTATGAAATCAAACCCGGGATCACAGACCGAACCATCCAAAAAAGTGTCCAGATTCTGTCTGATGCTTTTTACGGTAAATCCTCAAAGGAAAATGCCGTGGCAAGTGTGGTGGATCTTTTTGCGGAAATTGAAACCAAACCGGAAAAAAATCGTCCCAAGGTGGCCATTTTCGGCGATTTGTACCTGCGGGACAATGAAGTGATGAACCAGGATTTAATCCGCTTTATTGAAAGAAACGGTGGCGAAGTCATTACCACGCCCTACAGTTCATACACCAAAATGGTCGCCAACCAATATTTACGCAAATGGTTTATTGAAGGACAATATCTAAGCGTACTCACCAGCAAAGCCCTGGTGGCCACCATCAGTCAATTGGAAAAAATATACGCCAAATATTTTGGACGCATTTTAAAAGAGCCGGTACCCGAATACAATGAATCTGCCGAGAAAATTTTGTCCGCCTATAATGTCCGCATTGAAAATACCGGCGAATCCATGGACAACATTATGAAGATCTATTATTTGACCAAGCTTCATCCGGACATTTCTCTGTTTGTGCAAGTCAGCCCGGCGTTTTGCTGTCCGGCCTTAATTACTGAGGCCATGGCCAGGGATATTAAAACCAATACCGGCATTCCTGTGGTTTCCATCACTTACGATGGTACCCGCAGCAATAAAAACGACGTCATCATTCCCTATTTAAACTATGCGAGCCACGCATGAAAATAGTTCTGGCAACCTTTGGTTCTCGCGGCGATGTTCAACCAATGATGGCCCTCTCGTTGGCCCTGAAAGCGGCCGGGCACGATATCCTTTTGGCCGGACCTCCTGAAAAGGCGAGGTGGGCAAAGCAGGCCGGATGCCCCTTTTACCCTCTGGGAGGGGATGTGACTGCCTTCATCGATGGGATGGAGAATGCCCATTCGTTCCGTTCCGGTATTTGTTTTATTCATTATGTCCGTAAAGAATTGATTTCCCAATTCGAAATTTTTAACAAAATCATCACCGGGGCGGATCTGGCTGTGGGTGCATCTTTGGTATTTGGCTTATCCACCGTGGCCGAGCTAATGGGTATTGAGTACCGCTATATCGCATTTACACCACAACTTTTACCCTCTGGGTGTTATCCTTTCCCGGCTTTCAAACATCACGGATTTCCTAAATGGTATAACCGAATGACCTGGGAAACGGCCAAGGTGCTTGATAAGTTCAATTTAACCCGGCTAATTAATATGAGGCGTAAGGAGTTCGGATTAAAACCCGTCCAAGATGCCTGGCAGCATATTTTGAGTAGAAAGGTAATCGTGGCTTCCGACCGGGTGATTGGCCAGGTCCCAGAAGACGTTGATGTCGCCTTTACTCAAACCGGCTACTTGCATTTAAACCAGCCGGATCAACATCTTCCTAAATTAGAAGCGTTCTTAAAGGATGGTCCGGCTCCTGTTTTTGCAGGCTTTGGAAGTATGCCAAAACAGGATCAGACCAGGCTTGTCCCAATGATTGTACAGGCTGTACGGTCAATCGGACAGCGAGTAGTTATTGGCAAATTTTGGGACGAGCCGTCCGAATTTTCAAGTTCAAACGATGTCTTTTTTATCAGGAGATATCCGCATTTAAAACTTTTTCCCCGTATGGCAGCGGTGATCCATCACGGTGGGGCAGGCACTACCGCCACCTCTGCAATCAGTGGTGTCCCTCAAATCATCGTTCCTCATATACTGGATCAATATTACTGGGGGCATCAGATATATCAATCCTATCTTGGCCCAAAACCGATATGGCGATCAAGGTTAACCCCCCAAAAACTTTCAGCAGCTATCGAAGAATGCCTGTCAAATGATCTGATCATCCAAAAAGCCAGGGTGGCCTCAGAAATGATCAACCCGCAGAGCAGTTTGGATGCGGCAGTCTGCGAAGTATTAAAAAGCAAGGGTTGACACGGTATCGAAGACATCCGAGGAGTCCCTAATATTGAAGCTGTCTAATTGTTGCACAGATTCAAGTTATGTATTGTATCAAAAAATCATTTGCTTTAATATATACTGAATGATGACAGCTCCATACATTGCAAATATGATAGGAAGCTTAGAGAGATTCCGTTTGCTAAAAAAGCTTAAGCCAACGGTATTGACTGTTGGGATGCATCATGAGTGAAATACAAAGTCTTAAAGCAGCGGCTCAAAAAAGCGGCTTGGGTCCACAATCGGCGCAGGGCCAATGGGCAATAAACGAAATAAAGGCCAAGCTCGATTCTTATAAAAAATGGATTCATACCTTACTGATGTTTGGCAGCTATGCTTTAAGTCAAGCCGGGCGACATTCGGATATCGATTTTTTGGTTCTGATGAAAAAAGGGAAGCATGTCGGCGGATTTCATAAAACTTTGCTTGATCTTAAACTGGCTTTGAGAAAAAAAAGCAAAGATCCGGTTGAGATCCAGATTGTATCTTTTGATGAAAAGTCGATTAAATGTCTGTTTAAACTTTCGATGCCATTGGCTCATGCAATCCGACATGGTGTGGTCATATGGGATGACGGGTGGTTCGAAACACTGCTGTCGAGGCCATATCCCAAATGGCCGGATAGAGGAGCCGCTGTAAAGGCTTTTACCCAATGGATTGTGCCGTTGTACTATCGTTGTTCCATAGACTTAAAACGAGAGATATCGGCACATCACGGGCCGGTTGGCATTTGCACCCAACAGGGCAAATGTATCGGTCATCCCGATGGTGATCTGCCGGCAAGAGTGATTTCAAGGATGCTTTATGTGACTTTGCCTGACAGGGGTTTTCTTCCTCTTTGTAAACCCGAAGTCATAAATATGGCAGTTGAAAGTTACGGAAGGAAAGCATGGCGACCTGTTTGCCTGGCCTTCAATATTCTCCAAAAGGATCGTTTGATTACCTTTGGTGAATTTCAGGTGTTGTTCTCATTTGCTAAAACACTCTTTGACGAATGTATCCGGATCTGCGGACCTGAAAATCCTGAAGTTATAAAGTCGCTTTCACGTGAGTATCAAGGGGGAAATTAGTAAAAACAAGGAGGTGTCATATGACCAGATTATTTATAACAGCCAATTTGTTTGCTGCCTTTTTTGCCTTTACTGCTTTTGCACAAGGATTTGAAAGGGACATTATAAAAACATCCGCCGGTAATTTGGAAATTACTTTTATCGGCCATGGTACGCTGATGTTTACTTTTGACGGGAAGGTGATTCATATTGATCCGTGGACCAGGCTGGCCGATTATTCCAACATGCCGAAAGCCGATATGATTCTTTTGACCCATGAGCATCGTGATCACCTGGATCTGAAAGCGCTGGAGCTCATCCGAACGGACAAAAGCTTTTTGGTATTAACCGAAACCTGCGCAGGCCGGGTTAAGGGCGGTATGGTGATGAAGAATGGAGATATCAGAACCGTGGGAGGGTTAAAAATTGAGGCTGTACCGGCCTATAATATCGTGCATATGCGGAGTGAAGGCATGCCTTTCCATCCAAAGGGCATCGGTAATGGCTATGTGATTACCTTTGGCGACAAGCGGGTTTATGTGGCGGGTGATACCGAAAACATTCCGGAAATGAAAGAGCTTAAAGGGATAGACATTGCATTCCTGCCCATGAACCTGCCGTACACCATGACGCCGGAAATGGTGGCCGACGCTGTGAGGGTATTCAAACCGAAAATTCTTTATCCCTATCACTATGGTGATACGGATACATCAAAGATTGTGAATTTACTAAAAGGTATGGAAGGAATAGAAGTGCGCATTAGGAAAATGAAGTAGTAAAAGTTTCTTCCTTCCATATATGTCTTATGTGAACTACGAGAGACATCATTTAATAATCTTATGTCCCTAAATCATCGTTTCCCATATACTTGATCAATATTACTGGGGGTATCAGGTGTATCAATCCCACTAAATCGGACTTTTTATGAACTCATCAATATCAGGTTTTTTAAAATATTCCTCTGCTCCAGCCTCATCAAACTATTGCGCTTTACTTGAGACACCGTCAGTGTACTTTTTGCTCCAGTTGGGAGAGAGACACATCCAGTTTTTCTACCAGCTCGTCAATTTCTTCTTCGCTGATTATAAGGGGCGGGCAAATGAGAAAGTGGTTGCCCTGCACACCGTCGATACTCCCAGCTCCGGGATAGATGATCAACCCATTTTTCATAGCCACACTCCCTAACTGCTTGCTAACCTTCAGGTCAGGAGAAAAGGGTGCATTGGTTTCCTGATCGTGAACCAGTTCGATTCCCAATAAGAGACCCTTGCCTCGCACATCGCCTATCGTGGTATGTTTTTTCCGAAGAGCACCAATTCTAAGGAACAAAATTTCGCCCATTTGAGCCGATCTGTTGACTAGGTCATCTTCGACGAGAATATCTAGTACCGCCAAAGAGGTCGCCGTAGAAAGAGGGTTGGATGCGTAGGTAAAAATATGTTCGAATGCACTACCTTTGTCTTCAAAGACTCGGCGGTATCTGTCATTGACAACAACCGCGCCCAGGGGAGTGTAACCGCCGCCCAGGCTCTTAGCTAACGTCATCATGTCTGGTACGGCAGACCAATGGTCAATGCCAAAGTTCTTACCCGTCCGACCCAGTCCGGTGATAACCTCGTCTGCGATGAACAGGACACCATACTTAGAGCAAATCTCGCGGATGCGAGGGAAATACTCCGGTGGCGGTACCGTTGCGCCACTAGCCGAGCCTACCACCGGCTCGGCGATAAAAGCGGAGACCTTATTCGGACCTGCTTTGAGGATAGCTTTCTCCAATTCTTGAGCACAGGCTAGGTCGCAGCCGGGATATTCTTGACCAAAGGGGCAGCGATAGCAATAAGACGGCGCAATATGAGGAAAATCGAGGAGTAAGGGGAGGTATTTATCTCGACGTCCGCTCATACCGGTAGCTGAGAGAGCGCCCAGAGTCGCGCCGTGATAACTTTGTCGGCGGGCGACGACCAGATGTCTGTCGGGTTGCCCGGTTTCTATGTGATATTGGCGTGCCAGCTTGATCGCCGTCTCAACGGCTTCGGACCCACCGGAGACAAAGTGAATCTGATTCAAATCGCCCGGAGTTAGACCTGCCAATCGTTCTGCCAGTAGTTGCGAGGGCTGATTGGCAAAGATGTTGGAGATGCAATAGGGCAATTCTCTGGCCTGCCGCTGCATCGCTTCGATAACTTCCTCTCGCCCGTAGCCAACATTCACCACTGCGATGCCAGCGATGGCATCCAAGTACTTTTTGCCGGATTCATCGAACAAATAAACACCCTCGCCTCGCACCAAAACAGGTGCCTGCAAGATTTGGTCAGGAGTCAACTCCCCAGGAAAGACTTGTCCAATTTTGTATGTCATGTTTATTCTATTTTTCTTCTGATTAAACCATTTCAGGTGCTATTTTAAGGGGCCTAAGTTATTGTGTTGAAACTTTATACTATTAAAGAAAATGTATTCTGGCAATTCATTTTGATAATTAATGTAATTTTCTAGCCTATGGGTGTCGCAACTCAATTGCCTATTCGGACAAATCAACCGCGTTAATGAGGGGTATTGCATCTCACCGACATCGGATGTACTCATTTATTCAGCGGTTGTTTAATGGGGTTATTCTCCGTAAACGGTGGTCTTGTATGTGCCGATGATCCCCAGGATGTTCTTTACATCATAATCAACATGATACACTTTGGTTATGTCACCGTTCTTTTTAGCAGTTTCAATGCTGGCATCGCCAATCGCAACGGCACCAAGAATACTGGTACATTGGGATGTGCCTATTTTGGTTGCGGTTCCGCTGTTTGCGGTGGCTGTCACTGGAAGTTTTATATTGGTGTAGATAGAACCGGCAGGGAAAAGGGTCGCACAGCCCGTTACGAATAGAAATGAACATAATGTAAGGATTGCCATAGATTTTTTCATTTTTTCCTCCTTTTTTTGGTTTTTCTCAAATTAGTTGGAGAAGAGGGTCCAGGGGTTCGGGGATTCCAGGCTTCGTTTTTGGCTACGCCCAGGAAGCAAGGGGTCAAGTGCTTTTCCGCCTCAGCCTTTCCTACTTATGCTTGTAATATTTCATAATTCGTTTTTCGTCTTCGTTTGTCTTATCGCCTTTAAAATAGATTTCAATAAACTCAATAACGTCTTCATTCTCATAATATGCATAGATGATTCTTATGCCGCTCATTGCTCCACGTCCTTTTAGAGCTTTGCAGGCAAATTTTCTTGCTTTGTATATCTTAGGAGTTTCAATTCCTAACTTCGGAATATGAACAACGCCTTTATTGTTCACTCCCAGCTTATGAGTAAGTTTGAGCTGTTTATTAATAAAAGTTTCCATATCATCATGAAGGGTTTTAAACCTTTTGGTCAGCTTTTTGAAATCTTTGTCAAATTCAGGAAGTCTCCGTACTTCAGTAAATATTTTCTTCACTATAATTCCTCACTGAATACGGGGAAGTCCGATAAAATACCGATTCATATTCAATCACTTCCCCATCCTCGGTGGTTTGCCAGGGAACATCGTTGTGGGAGTACTCACTAATTTCAGAAGCACTCATATTCGATAAATTGCTTAAAACATCATCAATCATTTCTTTTTCGTGCGCTTTGAACTGGGTAAGATCGGATTTTCTTAAAGGTAAATATTTAGTCTGAGGATATTGAAAATATTTTTCTTTCACCTTTACCAAGTCTTTACCCTCCATTTCACTTACAACCTTTATGAATTCTTTGGGCGTGGGTCCATGATGGTTTTTGATATAGGTTGCTCCTATTAATTGCTCCTCATATTTCTCATAAAAGTTAAAATCTATAAAATAAAGAAGTTTATATAAAACGGTTTCCCCTACATTTGGTTTAGACCCCACCTGCTCAAGAATATAAATTAATACCTCCTTGAATTTTTGCAGGTTCCGTTGAGGAACGCTAATTCTAATTTCTTGTTTTTTTTTGGTTTTCTTCATGACTTTTTCAAAAATAATCTCAATATCCTTTTTAACATCTAACAGTACATCCGTAGGAATATTAAACATTTTAGCAAACCTAACTATTTCTTGGGCACTAATTTTTCTGCTCCCGTTTTCTATCTGAGAAATAGCGACCCTACTTATTTCCAATTTAATGGCCAATGCTTCTTGAGATAAGCCTATTTTTTCTCTTATCTTTTTAATCTTTACACCTAGATTTTTATAAAACCTATCCATGATTTTATTTCCTCCTTTTAAAGATACTTTAAAACATGTTAGATTTTATGTCAAGAAAATGTTATATTATCTAACAGGTATTAAAAATATGGGTTTTTTATTTTAGGTCAACAGATAAAAAAGAAGGCAATGATCATGTAAAGCCGGCCAGCACGGGATGCATAAAATATGGAGACATTTTCGGGGCTTAGGCTTACCCGGGCGAGTTCTTATTTAGCGATTCATGTTTTAATCTTTTGTACGGCAATTAGTGAGATTAAAGCCATGGCCGCACCGCCGATAAAAGGGATACGGTAATTTATCACCCACAGCAGACCGCCGATGGCTGGCAGAAAAACGGCCGCAATATGATTGATGGTAAATCCCACGGCCATGGTGGGGGCAATATCCCGGGGATCCCCCACCTTTTGGAAGTAGGTTCGGATGGCGATGGAAAAGTTAAAAAAGATATGATCCAGAATATATAACCCGGCCACAATCATTTTGGAGTTGGCAAACGCATAGGCCAGAAAGACAAAAATCAGGCTAAGGTACTCCATGGACAATACCCTGCGCTCACCGAAACGGATAATGCCTTTACCGATCATGGGGCTTAAAAAATAATTGATAATGTTGTTGATCACAAATAAAAGGGTGACCTCCTGCAACGAGTAATGGAATTTTTGAACCATCAGTAAAACGGAAAAGGCCATAAATATCTGTCGTCTGGCTCCGGCCATGAAATACAGGAAGTAAAACAGCCAGTATTTTTTACGAAAAATCAGCTTTTTTCGCTGGGGGATAATGTGGGGGTCTGCCGGATGCTGGGCAAATCCCCACACGGCTGCGGCAACAATCAGCCCGCCAGTGACGAGGTAAAGCTGGGTAAAATTCAAAATGGGTGCCAGTAGAAAAATAAACAGCCCGATGCCGATGCTTGACGCCGCGGCCAGGCTACGCAGTTTGCCGGACACCCACGGCGACTCGTTTTCGTTGAAATACTGAAGGGTTAATGACATGTTGGTGGTTTCGTAATAATGAAAGCCGAAACTCATTACCAGGGTGGTCAGGGTTAATCCTGCAAAGGAAGGAAACAGGCCGGTAACAGCCAGGCCTATACCCAGAAAGAGGATGGACAAAACTGAAAGCCGGTGTTCTTTGATAAAGAGGATGACAAATACGGCCAGCAGGGCCAAAAAGCCGGGAATTTCCCTGACCGACTGAATGATACCAATGCGGTCACCGTCCAGGCTGGCAATCTCAACGGCAAAATTGTTAAACAAGGTGATCCAGGCCTGCAAACCTATCGTGGACGCGATGGTCAGTACCGCCAGAAACAGGTACATTGGGTTTTTCTTGACCTGATCTATACGCAGGGGTGGTGGCTTTGGTGTGGATGTCATTTGCATCTATATTTAAGAATTTCCCCTCAGGGTTGTTTGATGATTGGCTTTGCTTTGGTGAATCAGTTCGAAAACGGTAACCTCTGGTGGAGCCAGAAACCGCACTGGAGGACCCCATGTGCCGGTTCCCCTGCTTACATAAAGGTAGGAATTATTTTTGAGATTGATCAGCCCGCTGAAATTCGGATAGAACAATTTCACAATCAGGCTGAAAGGAAATATCTGGCCCTGGTGCGTATGCCCGGACAGCTGCAAGTCAAAAAGCCCCATCTCGTCCTCATTTAACCGTGGGCGGTGTTTTAACAGCAGGGTGAAATATTTCCGGGGAAGTTTCGACAGCAGGTCCTTGACAGAGACATTTGGCTCCAGACCGTGTCGTTTCCCGGCAGGGTCATCCACTCCGGCGATGTTGATAACTCCGGGTATGTTCATCCCTT
The DNA here is from genome assembly GCA_034189135.1 of Thermodesulfobacteriota bacterium. Classification (NCBI taxonomy): domain Bacteria; kingdom Pseudomonadati; phylum Thermodesulfobacteriota; species Thermodesulfobacteriota bacterium. The sequence continues at coordinate 47,221 of JAXHVO010000082.1, forward strand.
CTCCACGAAGAACCCTGAAGCCTGCAGCTGTGGTGACTTTCAAGGCATCTTGCAGACCGGCGTAAAACTCATGGTTGCCCATGACGGCAAACTTGCCGTATTTAGCGGGAATATTGCGAATCAACCCGGCAAGCTCGGATAAGTTGTTCATTTGTCCGTCCACAAGATCTCCGGTTGAAACCAGGATGTCCGGCTTTTCCGCCTGTATCTGTTTTATAATCCGTTTCAACCGATGTTTGCCCACGATGAGACCCAGATGGACATCCGATATCTGAACTATTTTGAGTCGACCGATTTTCGCTGTAATCGTGTCGGTTTTGATCACCACTCGTTCCGTCCTTATATTGAGGGCTTCGAAAAAACCAACCAGGGTGATGCATACAGAGAGAACAAGAGGAATGTAAAAGCATTGGGCCTTGGATAAACTGAAACGAGAAAAATCCGCATGATATGCCCGCTGTATCGCTTCAAATATCAAGCGATAGGCATCAAGCGCCACCGCAAAGGAGAAAAACAGAAACAAAATGCCCATCCATACATACCCGATATAGGCCAAAAAACGGGCCGGGGTGACCAGGTCGTTTCTTTCCAGAATCCGAATAATGATCGGGGCGAAAATCATGAGGGCCATAAACAGAATCAGAGCCGTGTTTTCCCTCGGCCCAAGGGCCAGCGCGCGTTTCACCGATAGAAATCCGTAGAGATGAAGACCGCCGTATAAGCTTAAAAATACTGTTAGAAAGATGATCAATCGCATATTTTTCAATAAAAAATTTTACTTGTTCAGTGCGGGTATTATTTCGCCACCCGCATATGCCTTTGGATGCAGGGTTTAAAGCCCTTAATCAACCAGCCATGGCGGAAGATCTTGCACCTTTTTTCCGGCAAATATACAGGAATAGGGACAGGTCTCACACGTTCCCTTAAATCCGGGCAATACCGGTTCTCCTTTGATCGATTCGACCATTCTGATGGCATTTTTTACTCTGCTTTGTTCCCCTTCAACTATCAGGCTAACAGAACCGACGGCCTCACCGATGCCACCTGAGCCGATGTGGGTGGCTTCTACGCCGGCCAATATGTTAAAGGCTTCAATTTCAGTTACCACCACGGCGTTGGGAAGCTTGAATATGCCGTAATCAGCACCCATTGAATAATCCAGGGACTTGGCACCGGCAACAGATGCAGCCTTATCCACAGAAGGAACAAGTTTTTCCAATCCTACGGCCACAATATACTTCAGGCCCTGGGAGACCACCGTCCCAATGGTTGCCCCGACTGTTCCTCCGTCAAAGCCGGCAGAAATAACACCAACATTGCCCTGTGAGTCAATGCAGTTTGCCCCTTTGATCAGAACTGTTTCAACATGAAAATCCTGAAAAACTTCAGGAATTGTTTTATCGACTTGCTGCCCCTTATAAAGAATGATGGGAAAGGGTAATTTCCTTTTTGGTGGCAGATCGGTCACACACAACAGCCGATGGGAAACCGTACCTGCGGTGAATTCCTCCGGTTTAACATCCACCCCTGCCAATTCCTGGGCGACATATCCGTTGGTGGTACCTCCGTTTATCACAATGTAAGCTTTTTTCAGGGCAATTTTGACTTCTTCCATTTGAACGATCGCCTTTGCGATCAACCGCCGGGATTCGGCAGGTATAAGGGTAAAAGATGCTTTCATTTTCCAACCTCCATTTTTATTTTAAAGCGCTTATTGGTTAATTCGATCATGTGGTTTATATAGATGCCTTTCACCGCTCCGGTTCTTCCTGCTTCGCAGGGACTCGCTAAAGACACAGAGAACCCGCAGTTTAAAGTATTTTCTCCTTTGCCGCTGACCCCGCTCGTTGCGGGACAGGGACGCCGGCAAGAGAGAATCAATCAGCGTTTATATTGCTGCAACAATATGTTTTATATCAAAATAGATTCTTTGTGTGCTTTGCGGCTTTGTGGTGAAAATAAAGCATGATATGTAATCGTATTTAAGAATATATGTACTTAGGGTTCGCGCGAAAATATTTTTTCAGACTTTCTCAAGCACACGAATGACTTCATTTATCTGTTTCTTGGAATTATATACATGGGGAGAAAATCTGACTCTTCCCAGACGCTTGGCAGCCACGATCTGATTTCTTTTAAGATGGCTCATAACGACATCTGGATTGACTCCATGCTTTTCACAGGCCACAATTCCTGTTTGGTAAGATGGAAACTGGTTTGAAAAAACATTAAAGCCTATGTCAGTCAGCCCTTTGCTTAAGCGGGCGCTCAGTTCGAATATTCTTTCACGTACGGAAACAAACCCGATATCATACAAAAATTTAAGTGAAGCCTCTAAATATACCCAGTCATTGAAATTGGCGGTAGAAAAAGTGAATCGATCAGCCGATGGTTTGAGTTCCGATTTGTAAGGTAGATATTCTTCGGCCCCTACCACCGAATCCGTTCCGATAAATACCGGTTTGAGAAGCGGAAGTTTTTCTTTGGCAACAAAAAGAATTCCCATTCCCAAGGGGCCCAATAACCATTTCCATGCGGAAAAAGCCATGTAGGAAATGTTGTCTTTTTGGATATCAATGGGTTGCATCCCCACCCCTTGGGCACCGTCCACCACCAAATCGATCCCGTTTTCCCTGCACAGGGTCCCAACCTGATTTAAAGGAAAAGGCATTCCGGTGCACCAGTGTACAGCCGATAGTGAAACCACACGGGTTTTTTTAGTAATCGACCTTTCAAAGGCTTTAAAAAAGGCTTCAGGGGAGCTTTCCATGGGGGTAATGACGAGCTTTACCCCTTTTTCCTCAAGGTGTCTCCAGGGGTAAATATTGCTGGGGTATTCGTTTTCCAGCAGAATAACTTCATCTTCGCTGGAAAGATTCAGCCCGTGGGAAATAAAATTCATACCTTCAGCTGTGTTGTGTATAAGTGACAGCTCATCAGGAGAGCAATTTAACAGATTGCCCAGAATTTTTTTTATATTATGCTGAACCTCAGGATAAACGGCGGTCTCAGTCAAAACCCCCTTTTTAGCATAACCTTCGATGAATCGGGAAAGAGTCTTTACGATATGGTTTCCCGCAGGTGTGGTGCCGCAGTTGTTGAGCCAGATCATCTCTTTGTTTACCGGATATGCTTTGCAGATTGTATTCCAGTTAATCCTCATTCTGTTTCCTCTTCACAGATGAATTCAGGCTGCAACTGCGCCATGCCACCATTTATAGTAGACTTCATGGGTGTGTGACAGTCGAAGTAGTTCTCTGATAACTAACTGATATATCAGCGAATTAAATTTTTCATAACAGGAAGCTGAAGACTGGTAGCGTCAACCAGCCAGTTGCCTTTATCGTCTTTTTCGCCGTTGAGCTTTCCCTGTTTTAGCCAATCGTTTACGCCTTTTTCAGTCAAATAGGTCATCTCACTAAATTCGGTAACCGAAAATGCTTTTTTCGATCGGGTGGTTGTCTTCTTTGGATCTGCCGCAGTTTTTATCACCTTTGCCGGAGCTTTTGTTGCCTTTTTGGAGACTTTCTTCACAGGTGCTGCGGTTTTCTTGGCCTTTACCGGAGCTTTTTTGCTTTTTGCCGGTGCTTTTTTTGCCTTTACAGGCGCTTTTTTGGTTTTTGCCGGTGCCTTCTTGTCAGCGGGTTGTTTTTTTTTCGCCATAGTTTTTTTCCTTTCGCTTTAAATAGATGAAGTGGTTCACAGCTTGAAACTTGAAATGGGAAATTCGGCAGATTTAAAGAAATTCAAACCATGGTATGGAAAACGCATCTAATGAAACGTTTTATCTGAGCCAAATTTCCAATTTCTATTTTATAGTTTCAATGTTTGGTGAACGGTTACAAATTGATAAATATATTTTATTGTCAGGCAACGTACGCATTGTTGCTCATTTCCGATTTTTTTTCAACCCCGTCAATATTTTTTCCTTGTAGATACTTTCCAGCGATACATAATGCCGACATTGTTTCAACTGCTTCGATCAATTCAGGCAGGGAAATATCATGGTTAAATTCGCCAAGGTGGGGACCGCTCATGATGATGATATCTTTTTCTCCCTTTTGAAAATCATTGATTTCTTCATCAGAGTAGTTTCTATTTTTTAAAAACCGCTTAAATTCCGTATCCGTCATTTCCTCTTGATCAGCAACTCTGAATATTTCTTCCATATGACGATCAACTCCCATCTCTTCAATCATTCTCAAACTAAGTTCGTCGACGTTAAGAGGAAGCTCGCCGGTAAAATTTGTTTTTGTAAAAGCATGAAAATAATTTAAAAATATGCCCTGGATCAATTTTTTTAATAACGGTTTGGTGAAGAGATCACGGGTGTCAATGGGTTTACCGTTTTTATCGAAACCGATTCGGTTGATATCCTTTATGCGGAAATAACTGCCGGTTACCAGCAGCAGGCTTAGAAAATGATTGCCAATATGACGATAAATGTTATAGCCATTTAACGAAACGAAGTGTTCAAAATCCCTGATGCCTGTAAGGCCAAAATTGGGAAACAGGCAAGACTCCAGCCACCGGTCGAGTCTTCCAGCCCGAAACCATTCATAAACGCCCCGATCCCTCCTTCGGTTCCTTTGAACCCTGTTGTGGAAAAGCGGGATGGGCGCATAATGGATAATCCCTGTGGAAGTTAACTCGCCCAAAAGCCAGGCATTGCGGAAGATCACCTCTTTGAACCGGTTTTCAGTGAGTTGTTTTCCCTTGTTGAAATCGTTCGGATAGCTAAAATAGTCTTTGTGGGCAACAAAGCCTATGGCATATCCTTTCCGGTGAAAATCGATCTTTTCAGGTAATTTTGCAGGCAGATTTTTTATTCTGATGACATGGGAATTTTTAAACTTCATAGCCCGGGGGATCTTAAACTTAAGGGGGAAAGAATAATTTGCCAGATGAAGATGTTCCATCCAGAGGGATTCTTGGAGGAGGTCCTGGGGAGTGTCCTTATTTCTGGCAAATTTGAGTACGAGCATCCGGTTGGCACTATCAAGCGGAATGGCAAGACTTCTGCCGAAAAAGACAGGCGGCATACCATTGGTGGAATGATTGTTCGATATTTCCTGCCAGTTCACAAGTGGTATGCGCTTAATATCGGCATCCCTTAAGCTGGGTCCGCTGATATTCAAAGGAAAAGCTCCCAGGGTTTCAGCACAAGCCCTGTGCGCATATCCGGTGGTTGTTTTCAGGACATTTTTTATGGCGGAAAGAGCCATTTCGGCCAGGTATTTTGTATCGGAATGGATGATAATAGATCCAAGCGTTTCAGCCGCCTGTCGGAAAATAAAAAGGCCCTGTCGCTGTCCTGAATATTGAGGATCTTTCAGAAGGTCGTGTACGGTTGCAATGGTTTCCGGGTCAATTACGTCGGGATTGCTTTGGGAAAGGCTCTGCAGGTGGTACACTGCAAAATATTTTGTATAGTAATCGCTGACTTTATCTTTAATTTCTTTTTCCGAAAGCGCCTTTAGACGTTTAACATTGCTAATTTTTATATGTGTTGCAGAAACGTCGGAGCTGTTCATATTTCAGGAAATTTTTTGAAGATAATCCTTAAGTTGCGAAAAATTGTCCGGGTTGCCGACCAGAAGATGTCCTTTAATTCTTTCTCCGTTTAAATGCTCGTTCAGGAAAAATTCACTTCCATCGGTTTTAAATATTTTTCCTCCGGCGGATTCAATAATCACACGGGTAGCAGCAAGATCCTGGAAGGACTCATTGGTAATCACAGCCGCATCGGCACGGCCCATGGCAATATAACAAACATGAGCACTTGTGCATCCTAACGCTCTCATTTTGCCAGGGAAATTGGAGTTGTAATGATTGTGAAATCTTGAGTAAGTTAAAAGAAGGCTTTCGTCATTAAAAGCCTCCGAAGTTGAAATGTGTATCTTTTCGCTTCCCTGGAAAGCCTCTTTGCCGGCCTGGGCATGAAAAAGGTCACCGGTGGCAGGCATATAGAATGCACCGAAGACCGGCCAGAAATTTTCAATAAGCGCCAGCGACATTCCCCAAATGGGGATTCCCGCCTGAAAGTTGGCAACCCCATCTATGGGGTCAAAGATCCATAAATACCTGTTTTCTTCATGGGAGTAATCGGTAAGTTCCAGGTTATCCTTGAACACCAGATGCTCAGGGAAATGAGAATGGAGCTGATCGGAAAAAGATTCGGTCAGGCTGATTTCGGCCTCTGTAACAAGGTTCTCATCGAATTTAATATGGGGCTTACCTCTGCCGTAATAAGAAAGCGCTTTTTCCCCTAAATTATTAATCACATCCATTGCAAACATCGTTAAGTCTTTTATCCCATGATTTTTTTTCGCCACCAGTTACCTCCTTTTTTTAAGTGTTTAGCTAGAAGGTGGAAGGCTGAGGGATGAAATATATCAATCATCTCGCAACGCTCGAATTAAACCATTCAAGACCTTCTTTGTTTCGACAATCTTTGCTTCAAGCAGAGATGAATCTTGATTGTGAAAGAATTCTAAACGTTTGGACAAACTTAGCTGATAGTGCAGTTACCTCAATGAATCGATTTAGGAAACTCTGTGGTCATCTGACAAACCATCATTACCACCTCGTCGGCCAACACAAATGCCTTAAGTTTTGTGTGATCGCGCATGATTTGTCCCTAAAAGCTTTCTCCCTCTACTTTCCACCTTCAAACTTTTACCTACAATCTAATCATCTGCAAAACACCGACAATTGAAACCCATTCTTCCCGTTTAACTATTTCTTTAATTTTAAAACCGGATGCAACCATCTTTTTAATCACCTTGTCTTTGTTTTTTTCTATTATGCCTGAACAGATAAAGACACTTCTCTTTTTAAGAACACGTTTTATACTTTCCAGTAAAATCAATATGGTTTCTGTTAAAATGTTGGCAGCAACAAAATCAAATCTTTCAGTTACGTTATCGGTAAGAGTTCCGGGCATTAGTTTGAAATGTTTATTTTCTATTCCATTAAGTATTAGATTCTTTTCAGCAATGTCTATGGCAAGTTCATCATTATCTATACCGCAGACCTTCCGGGCGCCGAGCTTTGCTGCCACGATCATCAGTATGCCGGAACCGGTTCCGATATCTAAAAAGGTATCACCTTGTTTGATATATTTTTCTATCATCGAGATGCATAAGGCTGTGGTGGGGTGGGTGCCTGTTCCGAAAGCCATGCCCGGATCAATTTCAATGATAAGGTCATCCGGATTGGCATCATAGTCCTGCCATGAAGGTTTGATCACTATTTTCTGGGTGATTTTGAGCGGGTGGAAAAATTCTTTCCATGATTCAGACCAGTCCTGTTCGTCTATTGTACGGCAGATACTTTTGGATAATATCCCCCATTCCTTTTCAAGTGCGGATAGCTTTTCTTTTATAATTTTCAGATGTTTTTGGCTCTGTTTATCTTCCGGGATATAACCGGTGACTGAAATATCACCCGGACTGATTTTATCTTTATTTCCCCGTTGTTCAGCCGGTTTAATGTCAGGGTCTCCAACAACCACCCCTTTAAGCCCTAACTCATAAAATATGTTTGAAATAAGATCCGTGGCTAATTCTTTGGCAGGACAAGCAAAAATTACTTTTACTTCGATCCATTTCATCATTGAATTCTTATGAATGATTAGGCTGGATACCAATAAAAAATCATATATATTAAGTAAATCTCAACAGGCGATCAACATAACTGAAATACTCGTCTGAATTTTGTGTTCTTGAGATCCACAGATTATAAATTTTTTCAAAGGGAATTGCCTTTTGCTCCGCATATACAGCAGGAAAGAGAAGTATGGATACATTTTCTTGCCCTGTCTTTTCTGAAACCAATGAAAGCATCCAATAAAGCACTCCCCGGGAAAGCTCATCATTATCTAAAACAATCACTTTGGTGCCATTAGTAAGATCAGACAGATTTAAACCGATATCTGATATGTTTACCAGGACAATGGCTTTGAGCATTTTGTTCATCTTTAATGAAAACAAGTATTTTTTCCTCTTAAAACCGTACCTTTGATATTCTTTTACGAGCTCATCAAGATCATCCATTTCCGGCTCAAGGTCTAACGCAGACAACATGAGCCCTCCGGATTCGTGTTCGTAAAATTTTTCCAGTTCCACAAGGTCTTCACGCCGGGTCTCGGTCAATTCCCACTGTCCTGATACCTCATGTTTAATACTAGGTGTGTTTTCAAAATGAAAATAGGCAAAAGCATCTACTGAACATTTTTTTGGATTTTTTATATTCTTGGCAGCTCCTCCAAAAACCCGGTTAGCAAATTTATTATCGGGTCTGAAATAGCCTATAAGAAAACTCATATGGAGAGAATAAAGCCTGTGACAGTTATAAGCAAAATCTCCGAGCTGGTTCAATACAATAAGTCCCGCCCTGTTCAGAGCTGCTTTCCTGGCCGCATGGTGGTGAATCAACCATGTGTTGCTATAAAAACGTACCAGAGCCATATGGCCAAGAATGCGGCCCTTGTCCTGATATATGAAATGTCGGGCAATGTTTTGATTTTGGGTGTAAAGTTTTTCGTAGGTATCTTTGATTTTCGCTTTATTTTTTTGAATAAATTCATATTTGTTTGGATAAATAAAACCGGTTTCAAAAAAGAAGTCCCACAAATCATCCATGTCCACCCTGTTGCAAACATATGCATTGCTTTCTTTTTCATGATGCAAAATAGATAAAAGTTTCATGTTGTCTTCAAGTCGCATGTCTAGTACAGCAATGCCGCATTTGACCCGTATACCTCTTTCGTCTCCGCAGGAGATTTGTCTATATAAAACCTGGGCTTTACATTTGATCGATGACTTGTCTGCAAAGTTAAGCTCCACTTCAGGGATGATCATTCCGGGTAAAAGCACAGCCATATTCTCTTTTTCCTCAGCTGAAAAACCGGACCCCGATATATCAGTGGCTTTTAATCTGACCAGTTTTTTGGTAAAAGGATGCCTGAAGACAATATCAGGTGAAGGCATAATTTTCTGTCTTTTGCTGCGGTGATCTTTCTGCTGATATCTTTGTATCTGGCGCTCCAAAGGTTCAAGAATATATTGTCTCGTTTTACGCCCTCCGGTGCTTTTAATTATATTACATTCCCCACCGTATAATGTTTCACTCTCGTCGGATAAGATAATATTCACTTTAAGACTCTTATCAAGCCACTGAAAGGTCTGGGGAGGTACTGCTGTGAGTTCGACACAGAAAGACACAGCGTTGAAATCTATGAGGATCCCATAAAAAAATGAACTGTTCTGGATGAACTGAACATTTATCCCTTCACATGAATGTCTGGCAACTTTTCGATAACTGATTTCATAACATGTTTCAGGCAGTATAAAACTTATTCCCTTATTATTCATGCCGGACACTTCCGGTGTCACTGAAATAAGTTTAGTACCGTCTACTAGCGAAAAGTCTTTGAATTTATAGGAGTGTATTTTATTATCAATTCCATCTGTTTCCACCCAAACACAGTCCAACTGATTTCCAGAGCAGGGTTTTGGCATGGCGTGAAGGGAAATAGACAGATCATATTTTATGTGTTTAAAATTAATAAGGATGGTGCTATCTTGAAAGTTGATGAAGTTGAGTTTATTAATCAGGTATTCTTTAGTAAGCTGTTTGCCTGTTCCAATATTGCTTGCTTCAGCTGCTTGCGGGGTGGCTTGGAAAATTTCTTCCTTTTCTTGTAAAGTGATATCCGTGTTTGCATTGAGAATCTGAACGTTTTTTTTGCGAGGTCTTTCAGCCATATTTATCTTATACCTAAAAACAGAAAATAAGTATTGTCTAAGTAGATAAAAAGTAAATCATTATTTGTTTTTGCTATAACTCATAGGTTCAGCTTATAAATTATGACCGACTTATGAAACGGAATATTTCATTATCAACCCCTTAAGGTATTTCATAAATTAAAATAATTTATCTGTCAGGGTCCATACTATCAGGCATTCGGCACTGCATACCGAAACCGATGTTCCAGTTTTCCTTCGGTATTAACTTAAAACCTCGAACAGTTTCCAGATAATATGGATAACTTAAATCCAATATCCCATTTTGGCCGAATTTCAGAATAGGATCAACCGGCTCTTTTTCCACCAAGTAGTCTCCAAAAGCGCCTTCCTGGGCTATAAGACTATCCCCTGCTGCGTAAGCTGGAATGAGAGCCGCTCGTGTTAATAGCGATGTTTCCCCAACATGACAACCAACTATCATAGGCCAGCCCAGTTTTTTCAATTCTTCAATCAGTCTGAGCGCCCTTATAATCCCACCAACTCTTGAAACTTTAATATTTGCTATAAACTTTCCGGGGAGGTCTATGTAGTGTGATAAATCATTGAATGTGCAAAGACTTTCGTCCAGTATGACAGGTAATCCAGTGGCTAAACTGACCTTGCTTATATCTTCGGTATCATGGGAACCAACCATTTCTTCAATGGCAAATATTGGACAGTTCAATGCATTTAAATAATTTATCGCTTCTTCTGAGCGTCCTGCCCAAAAGTTATTTGCGTCTAAACGAATACGCACATTCCGAACATTATGATGTTTACACAAGTCTTTAAGTGCTTTTAATCTCTCTCTATCTTTTTCCAGTGAACCATTTATCTTGATTTTAAAATCCGAAATTCCGCGGATAATATACTGTTCTGCCTGATTAGTAAATTTCCATTTCTGATCGTCACCTAAAACAGCGGTGTATCGACCGCGATACCTGCAACCTTTCATGCCGACCAATGTTTCAACACTGCAATTCTTCTCCCGGGAAAACAAATCCAGCAACGCCATTTCTATTGCACACCAGGCTGAGGGATACCGGTCTATTAGATTACTGTTTTTTTCTGTCCACCTTATTATATCCTCAAAAGTATTGAAATTGACTTTTCCGGATGAAAAATTTTCCCGTGCCCATCTGACGCTTGATTCCAGATCATCACCAGCCACATAAGATCTAGGACAACCTTCTCCGTACCCGGCAATTTCATTTCTTTCCGCCTTAACCCAGACGCTTTCCCCTTCATTTCTGGTTGCAGACGAATGACGGACTGTAGTTTTTAATTTTACTCTAAGGGGTTGCACATCAATATGAATTGTATGGTCAGTCATATGGTTTTTCCTGTGGTTAATACAAGAAGTAGTCTAAACAACTTGTTTCAATTGCATGGAGGTTTTCTATTTATCTTTATATCTAATTATGATAAAAGTCCATAAAATATTTTTCTCAATATTATTCTTAAGCTTTTTTCTATCAACTTGAAATATTGTAATAAATCCATCCGCTTCTTATAGTTAGTGTCTGAACGACAATTGAAAACTGTTTGAATTTACGATGTAAAATCGCATAGAAGTAAAACGAAGATTTTCCAGAAAATGCATAATTTACTTGCATTGGCAACTCGTTAAAG
>JAXHVO010000083.1 GCA_034189135.1 Thermodesulfobacteriota bacterium
GAAAGTAAAGATTGGAATCATAGAATTTCAGAGTCTAAACGAAGAGGCCAAGAAAGATAACTTGGGAAAAATTGTCTCTGAGATTTTAACCACGTCTTTTGTTAATTCTGAATCTTTTAAAATTATTGAAAGAGAACAACTGCAAAAAGTAATAAAAGAATTTAAGCTCAGCCAATCTGGAATTATTGACACCTCATATGCCAAGCAAATAGGGAAAATAACAGGTGCAGATGCTATAGTTACGGGAAGTGTGATTAAGATAGGAAGTAGTCTGCGGTTAGATGCCCGCATCATAGACGTAGAATCAGGTATTATTCTCACTGCCGAGAAATGCACCGGTAAATTGGACATAGATAGCATAGGTAAGATGGCAGAACAAATCGTTGTAAACCTGGCCAAAAAATTTTATGAAAAAAGGTAATATTTTTTCAATTCGGAAATTCTGCGATCGTGTCTTTGGGCATCCTTACATTTACCCATGAGCTGATCGATCTGGCCGGCGCCATATATTTTTCCAAAGGCCCCCCACCCTACCCTCGTTTTAGCAAGTAAAAGCTGCTATCGCTGAAACCTCGAGGTTTTCATTATCACTCAGGCAAACCGTATCCAACCTGAATTATTCACGCATGAACCATTCGGAAAAGAAAATTAATTTGCAATCTGGCAAAATTCTTGTAATAATTACCAATGTTACCCGACAAACTATATGCTGGTACAACTTTATTGAGATAACAATGAACAAATTTTCCCAATATCCCGTATGCATGGGACAGAGAGATAAATGAATTGAAGATGGTAAATATTTCTTATAATACTCTGGAAAAAATATCCGCCGAAAACGCTGCTGATTTTTTCAGTCTGAAATTGTAAACTGCATGAGAAGTATTGAGTTTTTTGCAATGTTTAAAGAGTGTTATAGATGTGAAAGTCATGTAATCCGACGCTGCACTCGGACACAAAGCACTCCGTTTGCTATCGATCCTTCAGCCCTTTATGCGCTTGGGCTTGTCGCCAGATAAACGAGATAATGAAATTTCGATGAGGATAAATCAGTTTACCAAAAAAAATAGGCGGCTTGATTCAGCGATTCTTATAGCATTTGTCCTGGCTTTCACCGTTGCCACCTTTAACCATGTAATGGATATTATGCGAGGAGGTTTATTCCCTTATTCAAAGTGGTACGGTGCATCTGAAAGTTTAAATTTTTATTGGACCAGCCTGACCCTGTTAGACCCACTTGCTATTGTACTATTAATATATAATGTCAGAGCTGGTTACATTTTGGCTTTTTGCATAATGCTTACAGATGTCCCCATTAATTACAGAGCTAAACCCCCAGCTTAGCTGGGGGTTTAGCTCTGTAATTATTGGTTATTGCCACTTTACAAAAACTACAGTCTAATATTACAAATGACTTTTTTAATCTTTCTTTTAGTTACCGTTCCTAGAATATGGAAGCTGACTAGCAATAAATAAGCAAAAACCATCTAACCTATAGCAATTGACACGGTCTGAAAGGATGTTTCCAATCTACTGTTCGATGTGAATCACATATTCAAAGGGCGGTAAAATATGCATACTGAAGAAATATTAAAAAAAACGCGATCGTTTGATGTACTGTCTAAAGAAGAACTCGTCTATCTGCTTGACCTGCCGCCAGATTCTTCCGAAGCATACATGGTCATGGCTGAAGCAACACGTCTTTCGAAAGAGCTTTCCGGTGGAATGGCCGAAGTGCATGCGCAGTTTGCTATCAATCTCGCTCCGTGTTCTTGTGACTGTCTCTTCTGCTCTTTTGCAAAGATAAACGGTGTCTTTAAAGAAGCAACGGAGCTGTCTATAGCGCAATCTGTTGCCTATGCCCGCCAGTTTGAGATAGATGGTGCGAATGCGGTGTTCATGATGTCAACAGCCAGATATCCATTTGAACGATTCATAGAAATGGCCGAGGAAATTAGAAGGAACCTGAATCCGGAAACGACATTGATTGCCAACGTCGGTGACCAGACGCTCAAGAATTCAGTCAAGCTTAAGGATGCCGGCTTTTCAGGCGTTTATCACGCTGTTCGATTGCGAGAGGGAACGGATACCACACTTTCAGTAAAAAAAAGAAAACAGAGTATCCGTAACTTCATGGAGGCCGGCCTTGAAGTCGGAACATGTGTCGAACCTGTAGGTCCGGAACACACTAACGAGGAGTTGGCTGAGATGATAGAATTTACGGCCTCTTTCAATCCTTCGTATAGCGGTGCTGCCAGACGTATCCCCATACCTAGAACCGCTATAGCAGAACGCGGAGTTATCAACGAATTGCGTATGGCTCAGATCGTTGCTGTTACCCGGTTGGGAATGCCGCGATCTGTAATGGGTAACTGCACCCATGAGCCTTGTACTCTTGGTGCGATCGCCGGAGCAAATCTTTTTTGGGCAGAAGTCGGCGCCAATCCTCGGGATATTGAGCAAAAGACAGAAGAAGGCAGAGGTGAAACCGTTAATAGCTGTCAGTCAATTTTTAGTGAAAGCAATTGGAAATTGTGGAGCGGTCCCTCACGCTACTACAATAGCAACGGATGAATATATTTTGACAATGATGCGTTGAACACTCAGGCCGTCATGGTTCAGTTCTGAATATGCCTAAGGATATTCAAAAATGAAACATAAAGATACTGACAAGAATGTTTCAAATTCTTCGCTAAAACTAACGCGTGTAATCCGTAAAAGCTTAATTATTTACCTTTTATCAGGTGTTATTGTACCGGTTATCTGTTTAATTTTTGGATGGCGATCATTGGAAAATATTGGATCTGGATTTATATATGCTTCCCTGGTCGTGGCGCTTTTCGGTGCTTTGATTCTGGCAGGAAATACGGCACCGGCACAACTTGCTAAACTTTCACCCCCTAAATACATCTCCCCCTCTCTTGGGCACCATCAAAAAACCGAAAGTAATCGTTTTCCCTCCAGAGATGGGGGGCTAAGATTCTTCTTTACCACTCTAATATGCGGGGTATTTTTATTTTTGACAGGACTTTTTTTGAAATTGTTACAGTGGGTGTAATCCGGCAGTTCAAAAGGTGGTGACAGAAACAAAATGGGTGGACAGTGCCGCTTGCATGATATACCATAACTTCACAAGATCAACCAACCCAATACATCAAAGAAAACGCATGAACGTTATCATACGACAGTGTTTAACCAATGAATTAGATACGTTACAGAGAATTGGATACGAAACATTTGATGAAACGTTCAGGTCAATAAATAGCCCTGAAACAATGGACAAGTATCTTCAACAAGCATTTAGCATGAAGAAACTGTCAGAAGAGCTTCGTAGTACATGTTGCAAGTTTTATTTCATGTATTTAGACAATGAATTGGTCGGATATCTCAAAATAAATGATGCGCCAGCTCAGTCGGATATTAATGATAGAGAATCAATGGAAGTTGAGAGAATATATGTAAGGAAAGAACATAAAGGTAAAGGATTGGGCAAGGTTTTAATGGACTACGCATTTCAGCAAGCAAAAGAAAATAAAAAAAGATATGTCTGGTTAGGTGTATGGGAAAAGAATGTCGATGCAATCGCATTCTATAATAAGATGGGATTTAATGAGGCAGGACGACGTTCATTTCGAATGGGAGATGAACAACAGTCTGACCTGATAATGAAGAAAATCATCAATAACAAGTAGAGAACTGAGGTATAAGAACGAATTGTAGTAATAATAAAATTGAAAACTGCAAAAAGATCCATATAACCCGTCAGTTCAGTCTAAGAAAGAGGTGATTCATGGCCATCGAATCTCATATCAGGCCAGAAGATAACTTGGTCGTCCTGACTCACGTTGGAGAAATTGGAGATGACGAATTTCTCGCTTTCTATAATTCGTTCTTTAAAAGCGATACCTTTAAGCCATCGATGAACATTCTGGTTGACCTTCGGAAAGCGGACAGCAGCCCCCGAAGTGCCGGTGTCCTCCGTCGATTCGCTGAATTCTTGCAGGCAGTCCGACCTGACATCACTTCACACACAAAAGTTGCCGTAGTCGCTCCAAAGGATCTCTCTTTCGGCCTCGCCAGAATGTATGAAGTCCTTTCTGATTCTGTGCTCTGGAATTTCGCTGTTTTCCGTGCCATGGACGCTGCTCTGGCATGGCTGGGGCTTAGAGAGGATTCGGTTAATCATGAGACCTGGGATGCTTAACTTTTCGATGCACCAGACCGCTTGGGAGGTGGTCACACCTATTACACTCGGCTAAACGCCACGGCGCTACCTGAGATCACTCGTTGCTGGATGTTTATCCATGAAAAGAGAGGTTTATAAAGATGCGGGTAACCGTATGTGAACTTCCCAATGACTTCGCTGTTTTTAATAATGCCTGGGATCAATTGGTTCACCATATTGGTAAACATAGAAGTGAGGTGGTGGTGTTGCCGGAGATGCCATTTTTTCATTGGTTAGCTCATAAGAAAGAAGCAAATGCTCACCAATGGGAACAGGCGGTGAAAGCTCATGATGAGTGGATAACCAGGCTTCATGTGTTGGCTCCGGCCATTGTCATCAGTACCATGCCGGTCATCAACGACGGAAGAAGAGAGAATATCGGCTATATCTGGGAACCGGATAATGGCATAAAAGTAGCCCATACCAAGTATTATCTTCCTGATGAACCCGGTTTTTGGGAGGCATCATGGTATCAAAGGGGTGATGGAAAATTCTCTGCAGCAAAAACCTCCAAAGGCAAAGTCGGTTTTCTCATCTGCACTGAACTCTGGTTTAACTCACATGCCAGGGAGTATGGAAAGCAGGGCATTCATTTACTTGTTTGCCCCCGAGCCACACCCAGTTCATCGGTAAAAAAATGGGTGTTTGGAGGGCAAACAGCTGCGGTGGTATCCGGAGCATTCTGTCTTTCTTCAAATTTGGCGGGAACGACCTCAGCAGGCGGTGATTTTGCCGGCGTGGGTTGGATCATTGAACCAGAAGAGGGAAAAATATTAGGTCTAACTTCACCAAAGCAACCATTTTTAACTATAGACGTAGATCTGAACGAAGCAGAGAAAGCTAAAAAAACATATCCAAGATATGTCTCTGATTAGGTGCATAAAACCAGCACTCTTGACAAATGGGCCACCTGACAAAAAAAGGAGTTGACTGAAGGAATTCAATTTTGGATTCATCAATAAAACAAATTTATTTAACAGGATTTATCAAAATGAAGCCTATGTTAAAAGCAATCATACCCTCTTTTATCATTATTTTTTTAGGGATAACGGCTGGCCATTCCTGCACGACCTTTTTTATTCATCACCAGGGAAAATCGGTTTTTGGCAAAAATTATGACTGGTTTCTCGGGCGGGGAATTATAATCATAAATAAAAAAGGGGTGTTTAAAAAAGCGATGCCCGACGCTGAAGCGCAGGGGCCTTATGCAGAATGGGCGTCCAAATATGGCAGCCTGACCTTTAATCAGTATGGACGGGAATTTCCCATGGGCGGCATGAACGAAGCCGGACTGGTAATTCACCTGATGATGCTTACGGAAACCACATTTCCGCCTCCGGATGAAAGGCCCGTTATTAAAGAATTACAGTGGATTCAATATCATTTGGATAAATTCGCAACCGTAGATCAAGTGGTGGAAAACCAGTCCAACATCAGGATAGTTCATAAAGAAGAGCCGGGAATCCATTACCTGGTGGCCGATAAAAACGGCAATTGCGCCACCATCGAATTCATAGGGGGGAATCTGGTGGTTCACAGCAAGGACACGTTGCCGGTAAAAGCACTGGCCAACGACAGATATTCCGCTTCGCTGTCTTATTTAAAAACCCATCAAGGCTTTGGTGGAAGCATCCCCATCATTAAAGGGGAAAGTTCAATGAAACGGTTTGTTTTTGCCTCAAAGATGCTTCGTGACTTTCACCTTAAACCCAAAAAATCCATGGTGGATTACGCATTCAAAATTTTATACTCAGTTAAACAGAGCACATCCACCCAATGGAGTATCGTTTATGATCTTAACGCCCTTACAGTCTATTTTCATACCCGGAAGTGCCCGGGTATGAAAAGTGTAAATTTAACTGCTTTTGATTTAAAATGCTCGACCCCGGTTGAAGTGCTGGATATGAATAGCGATTCAACAGGGAATATTCTCCATTTATTCTATGATTACTCCAAAGAAACAAATTACCGTTTAATCCGGGATGCATTTGACGGTACATGGTTTTTAAGAAATACCCCCGCTGTGGTCATGGACCGCCGGGCAACATATCCGGACAGTCATATTTGTCGGCAGTGATCATATAAGAAGCGATATGGTTTTTTTATCGAAATTTAAGGTAAAACCCTATGGTAGATGTTAACAAGGAGGAATGTGATGGCAGTATTACCGGAAAAAGTGAGTCAGGAATGGGAAGAACGGGAAGGCCCCATCGTTTTATCAACGGTAAATAATGATGGAATCCCCAATTCGATATACACCACCTGTGTGTCAAAATTCAGCGAAGATACCATTGTGGTGGCGAACAACTATTTTTCTAAAACGCTGGAAAATATAAAGTCCGGCAGCAAGGGAACGATTCTTTTTTTAACCAAACAAAAAAAGTCCTACCAGATCAAAGGAAGGATTGAATACCACACCGAAGGGGCTGTTTTTGAGGATATGAAAAAATGGAACCCGGAAAAGCATCCCGGCCATGCTGCCGCAGCATTGAAGGTGGAAGAGGTTTATGCCGGAGCAGAGAAACTTCTTTAGGAAAGAGTTCAAAAACTCACAATTAGATTTACACCAAACCATGAAAATAATTATCTGTGGAAAAGGAAACAGCGGTCTATATATGCGGGTTAAATTTTTTTTCGACGTTAATATGCGAGGCATTTTTATTTGTCAGCGGACTTTTTTAAAATTGCTGCGGTGAGGTATAACCTATAAGGATTGAACGGCTCCCAACCATATTTCGACAGCATGTGTGAAGCCATATACAAGGATTGTCTGATCACCCCTGTCCTGACCGCGCACATCGCGGGCGTTGATTGTTCTTATCAAAGCAGAGCTAGCCGGACCGTCCTTTTTCCTTGACTCACTGATCGTATTTTTTTATAACTGCGCATTAAAATGAACTGCCGGCCCTTTGTTCAGGTGCTGAATGGAAAAGCGATCAACCGGGTAAAGGTATGCGGCCGATAAAATACTTTTCGGATTTGTCGGATGATATCGCGGTTGAGTCTGATGTGGTCGGATTATTTTTGATGCGATAGCAGAAATATAGCTTGACATTCTAAGAATTCTCAATAGTGGAGGGGTGTTATGAAGGTACTGGTAGCGTATTTGTCTGAAGGAGGAAATACTGAAAAGCTAGCAAAGGCTATTTTTGAGGGAATCGAGTCGTCTGAAAAGGAAATCCTGTCCATCAAAGACATGGACGGAGTTGAAGGCTATGACGTTATTTTTATCGGGTTTCCGGTCCAGTCCCACAGTGTACCGGGTAGTGTCGAAGCCTTTGCGAAAACCCTGCCTGACGGTCAGAAAATAGCCTATTTTGCCACACACGGATCCATGAAGGGCGGAGAGCTTGCGGTTACAGCCTTCTACCACGCCCTGACTATTTCCAAAAATACCGTGATACTGGGGACTTTCGGCTGCCGCGGTCAGGTAAAGCAGAGTATTATTGACGCTCTCCTGCAGAAGGCTGAGCATCGGGGCTGGGCCATGGAAGCACAGGGTGCTGCTGGGCATCCGGACGCGGCCGACCTTGAAGATGGAAAGGATTGGGCCCAGAAAATGATCGCCAAGGCCCTCGCCCGTTAAACAGCTTCATTTGATTCACCTGCAATCTTCTTACATGAAACCTGTTCCGTCTTTATGAAAGCGCCCGTCTCCTGAGCGGGCGCTTCAACGACAAATAAGGCTGAGCCCTCCATCCATGCCGTCCCAACTCAATCGTAGAGGCAAGTCAGAGATTGTCCTATATTTATCATATGACTTATCATATATACCCACCGGTTAGGCTCATGGAAAAAAATTAACATTGACATTTTCCAATTAGAATAAATATTAGAAAGCAGTGCCCGTCATATGCTGATTTGGCGGAATTCTGAAACCACTTCGACATAAGGAGATGGCATGATATCCAAAAAGCTCAAATTTCCAGGCAGTGATAAACATAACCTGGTTGCTCAAATCAGCCTTCCGGTGGATGACAGTCCCCATGCTTTTGCATTATTTGCCCATTGTTTTACATGTACGAAAAATCTTAAAGCCGTCAATCACATCAGTAACGCACTCACCCGTGAAAAGATAGCGGTGCTGCGCTTTGATTTTACCGGGTTGGGGGAAAGCGAAGGAGATTTTGCAGACACCAATTTTTCATCGAATGTGGCCGACCTGGTGGCCGCGGCAAATTTTTTGGAAAAGGAATATAAAGCCCCGAGTATCTTAATCGGGCATTCTTTGGGAGGGGCCGCGGTCATCCAGGCGGCCTCGCAAATACCTTCCTGCAAAGCGGTGGTCACCATCGGTGCTCCTGCAGAACCTGTCCATGTTACCCGGCTCTTAAGTGACCGGAAACAGGAGATTGAGGAACAAGGGGAAGCGCAGGTCAATTTGGCCGGCAGGCAGTTTAAAATCAAGAAGCAATTTTTCCAAGATCTGGAAAAAACGCGTATGGTCGACTCCATCCGCAATCTGAAAAGTGCGCTTTTGATTTTGCACTCACCGATCGACAACACCGTGGGAATTGAAAACGCGGCAGACATTTTTCAGGCAGCCCGTCATCCCAAGAGTTTTGTTTCACTGGACACGGCGGATCACCTGTTGATGAAAGAAGAAGATTCTTTATATGTGGGGAACACAATCGCGGCATGGGCAAGCCGGTATATTGATCCGCAGATTAAACAGGCTCCGAAAACAAAAGTGCCTGATAATCGCGTGGTGGCCCGTACAGGGAGTAAAGGATATAAAACAGAGATTATGGCCAATGGCCTTCCCCTGGTTGCGGATGAGCCCATCTCTTTCGGAGGAACAAACCTGGGCCCTTCTCCTTACGACTATCTTGTTGCGGGTCTGGGAGCCTGCACGTCGATGACACTTCGAATGTACGCGGATCGAAAAAAGTGGCTCCTGGAAGAGATTGTGGTTGAGCTTTCCCACAAGAAAATTCATGCCAAAGACTGTGAGGCCTGTGAGAATAAAAAAGGATATGTGGATCAAATCGAAAGGGAAATCTCTTTAAAAGGCCCTCTGGATGACGATCAGCGCCATCGTTTAATGGAGATCGCCGATCGATGCCCGGTTCATCGAACATTGAATTCACAAGTACTGATCAATACCGTGATGAAACAGAAATGAAAAACCGTTTTCCGAGGTCCAGACACTTATCATGCTTCAAAGAGGGTACAATCACAAAACCATATGTTGCGAGTTGCGGGTCTAAATCAACGCATAATTTTTTTTAGCCACACAAATATAAAGAATTACCAAGGGGATCTTTTAATATAGAATCTATAGAATTGATGTATCACCTATGCGATGGGGTTGGGGCTGGTCTGGGGACATACATCAGTTTGGAAGTTGACAGGGTTGTTTGACTGTGATATCAACCATGTATACAACATCAATCAAGAATAGTTGTGCCGGCTTGTGGTTTGCCGCATTATTTGCAGAAGGATAGGACAAAAAATATTTGAGGGTATTATTGATACAGATGCTTTTATTAAATATAGCCAGAGCATATCCGAACCAAAATCTCATATCAAACGCTAAACTTATAAACTGATTTCTCAGAAATTTATAATAATCTAAGTCCCCAATTTCGAGTTTTTCCGCGTGCTCCATTGTCGAAACAGCTTCTCCACTGTATTGGCAGCGTCAACAGGAATTTTTGCTATGCTAAAAAACCTGCTTGCCCTTTTGATCTGTTTTCTGATCTGCAGCTGTACCCCTGCTCTTAAACCAGATCATCTCAAGGGTGGCCTGTCCTATACCCATCACCTGAATATACGTTACAACGGGGCCCGACGCAGTTATCTTTTACATGTACCCGCACTCTGGGAGCCCTCGAAGCCGTCACCCCTGGTGATTGTCCTTCATGGCGCGTTCGAAACCGCCCGTTCGATGGAAAAGCAGACCGGTTTTAGCAAACTTGCTGACAAAGAAAATTTTTTCGTACTATATCCCAACGGCATCGGCATCTTCGGTTGGCTGCAACATTGGAATGCCGGGCATTGTTGCGGAAAAGCGGCTTCCGACGATGTGGATGATGTCGGATTCATCGACATGGCTATCGAAGAAACCTGCCGCATTGTCAAGGTGGATCGCCGTCGCATTTATATGGTCGGTTTTTCCAACGGGGGTATGCTTACCCATCGCTTCGGATCCGAACGTTCGGGCCGGCTGGCGGCCATTGCCCCTTTGGCGTCATCCATAGGCGGGCGATCAAGTCCTGAGACATCTTTATGGCAAATTAAGCCGCCTGAATCCCCATTACCAGTCATTATTTTTCATGGCACAAATGATAAAGCGGTCCCCTATTCCGGAGGATTCGCCAAGGGTAAGGTTGATGGCAGGGAGTACCTTTCGGTGCCGGTATCGACCGAATTCTGGAAAACGCACAACCGGTGCCTGCCCCGGGCTGAAGAAACCTCTCTTTATCAGGGAGCCATCGTCCGTAGCACCTGGCGCGATAACCAGGGCAATATTCGGGTTCAACGATACACTGTGAATAACTGGGGGCATGTCTGGCCGGGGCCCTATTTCACTGGCACCCTCCAACCTGATCATCCGTTGCATGGATATGATGCCGCCAGGGTTATCTGGGATTTTTTCGAGGATTATCGACGCTGATACCCCAGCCACATCGGCCGAAAAGGATTTACACCAAACCATGAAAATAATTGTCTGCGGAAAAGGCGGCAGCGGTAAAAGTACAGTGGCGGCTCTTTTGGCCAGTGCCATGCACAAAAGAGGAAAAAGCATTTTCCTGGTGGATGCGGATGAATCCAATATCGGGTTGTATCGTATGCTGGGGCTGGATATGCCTGTTCCGCTGATGGACAGCCTGGGAGGGAAAAAGGGTTTCCGGGGCAAGACAAAATCAACCGGTGTGGCACTTGACGGGCCTTTATCACTATTTCCCCCGAATTTGACACTGCAAAACCTGCCCGACCGTTGTATCGCATCTTTCGGTCGTATGCGGGTGATGTCCATTGGTAAAATTCAACATTTTGCCGAAGGGTGTGCCTGTCCGATGGGAAGCCTTTTCCGCATGCTGTTTTCATCCCTCAGCTTTGAGAAACAGGATCTGGTTATGGTGGATACAGCCGCCGGTGTGGAACATTTCGGGCGCAGTCTTGACGGGCAGTGCGACCATGTGTTCTGTATAGTGGATCCCTCCTATGAATCCATTATGATGGCAAAAAGGGTGGAGGCTTTTGCCAGTGAAGCCAGGCTTCCGGTATCGATAATTCTTAACAAGATTACCCCTGACGTTGATGAAGATCTCACCACCGCCCTGGAAGGCGTGGCCATTATCGGACGTCTGCCTGACCACCGCTCACTCTTTTTGAACAATCTTAAAGGAAGAGCTCTGGACTCTGACATGCCGGAAATAGAAGCTGTGTGTGATTCGATCGAACAGGCATGGGTTTAAACCGATATATCGTCTGAAGGGATTGTTTCTGCTTCCGGATCTTTTTGAAAAATTTGATTTGAACAGCCGGACACCTCGATTTCACTTTCAAAACGGACAATACAATATAGTAAAGGGATCGTTATGGCAAAACACTCTCACCGTTTTGTAGAAACCTATGATGGATTTTTTGGGTATGGCCTGGACCGATCTTCCAATGAAAGTACAGTGCAAGTGTATCTGCAGAAATTTTCCGATGACCATTTGATGAAAACAATTCTGCAACGGATGACCGATGACGATTTAAATAAGATATTTGAGATTACCAATAAGATGATGAAAAAATATCTGACTGAACCTGAATACCATCAATTGTTTCTCAAAGAGGACAAACAATGAATAGAGGATCTATATGGAAGAAAAAATGAGCCGATGGGGCATAGGACCCACTTTTACTGCTCTTTCAATTGGTTATGGAATACTGGCCATAGCAATCAGCCGTTATTTCTACCCTGTTTTCCGTATAAGTTTTTTGCCTCCCTGGGTGCTGAATACCCTTGGGATTGCGCTGATGGCAGTTGGAATCCCTTTCTTCCTGGTTTCCGTCAAATCAGTTTCACAGGCATACAACTCTGATAAACTGGTAACAGGCGGTGTTTACAAATGTTGCCGCCATCCGTTATATGGATCATGGATGGTCTTTATTGTCCCCGGGGTTGTCCTCTTATTAAAAAGCTGGATCGGTCTGACCACACCTTTGTTCATGTACCTCATATTGCGTAATCTGGTCAAAAAGGAGGAGGACTATTTGGAATCCGTATTCGGTTCCGAATATGGTAAATATAAGAAAAAAGTGCCAAGCATAATGCCCTATGGCTGGATAAAGCCCTTGTTATAACCTGCTTCTACACAGGTTTCGCATCCTATTCAGCGCATCAATAAATATAAAATGGGGATCATCTCGTTATATGGATGTATTTTAAAAATATTAAGGAGTAAGGACGTAGGAAACTCAAATGTTTATTTCATCGGTAACAAGTCGTTCATATTCACTTGAACCCTGGACCCCTTGAATCCCCGAACCCCCTTCTTCAACTAATTTGGAGAAGATCCATAAATAGAAAACTTAAATAATGCCAACAGCAATGTTCCGCTTTTATGAGGAATTAAATGACTTTCTTCCAAAGCACCGAAGAAAAACTGATTTTGTCGCAAAATTTAAAGAAAAAAGATCAATCAAGGATATGATCGAATCCCTCGGCATTCCTCATACGGAAATCGATCTTATTCTGGTGAATGGAAAATCGGTAGATTTTAATTATATTATGGAAAATAATGACCGGGTGAGCGTATATCCGGTTTTTGAATCCTTTAATATCACCAAGGTGAGCCGGCTCAGAAAAACCCCGCTTCGCAAACATCAATTTATCGCCGATGCAAATCTTGGAAATATAGCTAAATACATGAGAGTCATGGGATTTGATTTATTTTACGATCCCTTAATTTCCGCCCGCGAAATAATTAAAATATCCAAAAGAGAAAACAGAATCATACTCACCCAAAGCAGAAAACTCCTTAAAATCAAAGATGTCACCCATGGAATTTATGTACGCCCGGGTACAGCCACCGAACAGATCAGGCGAATCATAAATTTCCTTGACATTAAAGATAAAATAAAGCCTTTTTCAAGATGTCTTCGTTGCAACAGCCAGCTAAAGAAGGTGCCAAAGGAAAATATTTTAGATCGAATCCCTCCAAAGACAAAAGAGTTCTATGATGAATATGCTCAATGCCCGCGTTGCAATAAAATTTATTGGAAAGGAACTCATTTTATCAACATGAAAAAGGTCGTCTGCCAAATACTCGATGAAACAAAACCGTAATGCTTTGTATTAATAGCTGGAGAAAAAAGGTTTTACACCTGCCGATATCTAATGGTGTGCCAAATCCGTCTTGATGAATATATGCTTTACGTTTTTTCCGGTTTCTGTCATAGTCGTTCAGTCTGACGATAATACCTGTCTTGTTTTATTGATTAACTTGAAGAATATCAATACCAGGAAGTGTGCTTATCTTAAGTAAATATGCAAACCGAATTCTTATACGAGCAATACCTGCTGCTTTATAAAAACTGAAAATGTTGAATTTATCAAATGATACTCAAGTCGTTAAAGGAAAAATATCATGTATACACATTTATTTTCCGAGCTCAACGTTGGTGGGGTTACGCTGAAAAACAGATTGACTATGGCACCGTTATACCTCGGATACGCCGGAGATGGCGGTACGGTGAGCCAGCTATTACTGGAACACTACCGGTTGATGGCTAAAAGCGGGGTGGCGATGATCGTGGTTGAAAATTCAACCATCGATCATCCCACCGGCAGCGGTTCTGACCGAACCCTGCGGTCAGATACCGATGAAAATAACGACGGACTAAAAAAGCTATCTTCCACCATTAAGCAGGAGGGGTGTGTTGCCTGTCTCCAGATCAACCACGCCGGTCGTTTTGCCGGTGTAAATCAACCGGTGGCCCCATCTGCGGTTGAAACGTTTGGTAAAGTTCCTCAGGCATTGAACAAAGCGGACATTCGGAAGGTGGTAAACCAATTTGCCGATGCGGCCTTAAGAGTTAAAAATACCGGTTTTGATATGGTCGAGCTTCATGGAGGGACCGGTTATTTACTGGCTCAATTTCTCTCCCCCAGAACCAATCAGAGAAATGATGAATACGGCGGCTCATTGGAAAACCGCCAGAGATTTGCCCTTGAGGTGGTTAACGCAGTCAAAAACAAAGTGGGAGATTTTCCGGTGGGTTATCGATTTATGGCAGATGAATGGCTACCTGACGGGCTGCAACTGGATGAATCGGTTCGTTTTGCTCGTTCTGTTGAATCTGAAGGCATTGCCTATCTTTCGGTCATGGGCGGAACCTATGAATCTTTCTTTCTTCCGGACATTATCAGCAAATCAAGAGAAAACGGCTATATGGTTGATCTCTCTGCCGCTGTCAAAAACAAAGTCCATATTCCGGTGATTGCGGCCGGTAGAATCGCCACCGGTTCTCTGGCGGAAAGCATACTCGAAGAAAAAAAAGCGGACTTAATCGGACTGGCCCGGGTTCTCTGGGCGGATCCTCAATGGCCTGAAAAAATTATGCAGGGAAAAGAAAACGATATTGTCCATTATGACCCGGGCTGCGGCGACACCTGCATGAAGCTGGTGATGAAAAGGAAACCCGCCTTCTGTGTCCGCTGGAATCATGATAAATTGGTAAAATGGAAGAATCGCATGCAAACTTGAACAATGGAGGTGACTTGATGAATAAAAAAATGCACCACTGGACCCCACCGGATCACTGGCAGAAAATCACCACCATCGACGCCCATACCGAGGGAGAACCGTTTCGCGTGATCACCGGCGGATTACCGGACCTGCCCGGTGACAGTGTTCTGGCCCGTCGGCGTTACATGAAAAAAAATCTGGATCACCTGCGTACCGCACTCATGTGGGAACCCCGAGGGCATGCAGACATGTACGGCTGTATTCTTACCCCGCCGGTGTCACCGGAGGCTGATTTTACGATTCTGTTCCTTCACAACGAAGGTTACAGCAGCATGTGCGGCCATGGCATCATCGGCATCACCCATGTGGCCATTGAAACCGGGTTGATACCCGCCAAAGCACCAGAAACCGTTGTAAAGATCGATGCTCCGGCAGGATTGGTCACCGCTCATGCCCGCATTGAAAACGACCATGTGAAAAGCGTTTATTTTCATAACGTCCCGTCTTTTGTTCTGGCGCTTGACGAAACCATCGATGTGCCGGATATGGGGCAGGTTCGCTATGATATTGCTTATGGGGGAGCATTTTATGCGTTTGTACGGGCGGAAGATGTCGGATTGCGTATCACCCCTGATGACTTTTCGGCCATCATTCAAAAAGGAATGGCCATCAAAAGAGCAATCATGGAAAGCCAGCCGATTCCGCACCCGTTTGAGGAGGACCTGAGTTTTCTCTACGGCACCATATTTACCGGCCCGGCTCATTCCAAAGACACACACAGCAGCAATGTATGCGTATTCGCCGAAGGAGAAGTCGACCGGTGCCCCACCGGAACGGGTGTCAGCGCTCGCCTTGCAATTCATCACGCCCGGGGTGAAATCCGGATTGATGAACCGATCACCATCGAAAGTATTATCAGCACACGCTTCACAGGACGTGTGGTTCGCACCACCCGATTCGGTCCCCATGAAGCAATTATTCCACAAGTGGAAGGAACCTCACGAATTACCGGACGCAATGAATTTCTCATCGACCCGGAAGATCCTTTAAAGGACGGATTCGTGCTTCGTTAAAAACAAACAAGAGGAAACGAGTTCGTTTGCAATTCCGGAGATATCTTTTATGTTTTGTTGATCCCAATAAATCCGGCGACCATCAAGGCGATTCCCGCAAAATAAAAATATCTGCCATTATCGATAAAATAGTATCCGGCAATAAGCAGGGCAATTCCTGCCATTCCTAGGAAACAAAAAAAATTTCTCATGCTGTCCTCAACTGTAGACTTTTTAAACTTCCTTTCTCTAATGGACAAGGGTGGTTTTGTCAAAAGGAAACAGCCACTCAATAAATTTCTCACTCTGCGTGCTTTGTGTCTTAAGCGAAGCCCCGCTTAGCGGGACAAGCTGGGCGGTGAAAGAAATCCAGATAAAATACGTTATCGAAATAACGAATTATTGCACTAAGGATTATCCACATGACTGACGCAACAAAAAGAGCGAACATTATGACCGGTCTGAAAGTTTCCATTGTATTAAAGCAGGATCAGAGAACCGGCAAGTTAACCGAAGGCATTGTCAGGAACATTCTGACAAAATCTGCCGCCCATCCCCACGGCATCAAGGTTCGCCTGGAGAACGGCTTGGTGGGAAGGGTCAAAATTATTCACCGTTGACGATCGTAATACTAAAATTAAGTTTCCAATAAATTTTTAATTTTAAAACAAAGGATCCACATGCCCTGGACAGGCGAGTTAATTGCCATTGCCACTGTACTTTGCTGGACCATCAGCGTCCAGTTTTTCGAAGCTGCATCCAACAGAGTGGAGGCAACCCCAGTCAATATTATCAGGCTCACTGTTGCCTTGATACTTTTCAGCCTGCTTTTGTTTTTCCGACATGGATATATCATTCCCGTGACCTTTTCCGTCAGGGCCTGGTTTTATCTTTCTCTTTCCGGAGTTATCGGTTTTTTCATCGGAGATATTTTTCTTTTTAAGGCCCTGGTTGAAATCGGACCCAGGGTTGCCATGCTGATTTTCAGCCTGGCCGCACCCACTGCAGCCTGTATCGGATGGCTATTTCTGGATGAAATATATGTTCCTTACCAATGGGTGGGGATGTTTGTTACCCTTTTTGGTGTCTGTATGGTTATACTCGAAAGAAATCAAAAAGCATTAAATCCTTCCAAATTGAAAATCAGGGATATCTCGTTAAAGGGTGTTCTGTTTGGATTTGGCGGAATGTTCGGTCAAGCCGTCGGATATGTTTTTAGCAAAACCGGCATGCAGACAGAATCGGGATATCTGGATGCATTTTCCGCCACCCAGATCAGAGCAATTGCGGCATTCCTCTGCTTTCTTGTTTTCTTTACCGTCACCGCGAAATGGGGGAACGTCAAAGCTGCTGTGAGAAATACAACAGCCGTACTCTACACTGCCATTGGTTCAGCCATCGGACCGTTTTTAGGGGTATCCCTCTCCCTGCTGGTCCTGCATTATCTGACCACCGGAGTGGCCTCCACATTTCTCTCTCTGGTCCCGGTTTTTATCATTCCGTTTTCAATTTTTCTTCACAAAGAGCACGTATCCAGCAGGGCCACGGCCGGGGCGGTGACCGCCGTATTCGGTATCTATCTTCTGATGTGGTAAATACCACCCATAAAAAGCCCTGGCCTCAATTCACTTTGTCGACAGTCCGTTTAATTTTATCACCGGCTCTTCTTTTACTACGAAATTGCTTGATATGAGTTGAACGATTAGATATTATAATAAAAAAAGGCTCTGTCATGCATTGGAAAATAGCTTGGCAACCGCTCTGTTAAATTTATCTTCAATGAAGATACCTCGTTTCATTTTTGTTTACAGGTAAGTAAAAGTGTAAGGATACTATTTTCATTAATTTCAATATAAATAAAAATAATAAATTCCCTTATTTTCAGATTGAGCTATCGGGGCCATTTGATCTTAAAAGCTTGGAAATGTGTTATTTGAAAATTATTAAACATCCAAACTGGGATGTTGCACTTGACATATTGTGGGATGTCCGCAAGTGCACGCTTGATCACCTAAACAATGACGATCTTTTGGCTATTGGCCACATGACCAATAAATATAGAAAGCAAAGAGGTAACGGTCTGGCTGCTTGGGTGGTGAGCAGAGATATAGACTTTGGCATATCTCGAATGTTTGAGATGTTGAATGAAAACAAAGTGATATTTAACTTTTCTGTATTCAAAACAATACAAAAAGCACAGGATCATCTTTTAACTGCATGTCAAGATAAATAACCCATCAATATTTTTTCAACCATCTCCCGATATGTTTTTGCTCATTAAGGCAAAATAAATGGATTATTTCCCATTGAATAGGAGTTTGCGTATGAAAGTTCAATATTTGTGGTGGACCTTTATTTGTTTGTTGAGCCTTGCCGCGCCTTTAACATCCATGGCCGAGTCTCCCTCCCAGCCTTTAACCCTTGAGGAAGCCATTGCTTCTGCCCTGAAACACAATCCCCGTGTGATGTCTGCCCGACACGAGGTGGCAGCGGCCGGATTCCAGGTCACCACCGCCCGTTCCGGATTGATGCCTCAGCTCTATTTATCCGAAAGATTTAACCGCACCAACAGTCCCCTGTGGGCCTTTGGCACCAAACTCAACCAGGGGATTATTGAAACGACTGATTTTAATCCAGACCGCTTGAATGAACCTGATGCCATCAACAATTTTAACACGGCACTTTCCCTAAACTGGAATCTTTTCGACGGTGGGCAGACCTGGATTGGGTGGCGTCAATCACAGCAGGGACAACGAGCGGCCGAGCTGAGTCTGCGGCGCTCGGAGCAGCAAACTATTGCCCTGGTGGCCAAAGCCTATATGGAATTACTGCTGGCAGTTGAAAACCATGGTGTCATTGCTCAATCATTGAAGACATCCCGGGCTCATTTTAAACTCGTTCAAGATCGCTTTCGAAGCGGTATATCGGTAAAAAGCGACGTTTTGCGTGCTCAAGTGCGTATCGCCGATCTGGAGCAAAAACGGTTGATGTCCCACAGCCGAATCCAGGTCGCCCAGGCCATGTTGCATGCCGCCATGGGTCAGCCCGATGCCGCCCGTATCGTTCCGACCTCACCCTTTGAACGCTGCGTGCCCCCCAAAGAGAGTCTGACTCAATGGATCGACCGGGCACTGGAAAAACGGCCTGATTTAAAGCAGCTCGATATCCAGAAATTGATTGCCGAAAAAGGGGTGAAGCGTGCCCGGTCTGGCCACTGGCCCACCTTTTCTCTTCAGGGCAGCTATGAACTCAATAGCGAAGATTTAAGCAAAGCGGAGGACAATTACACCGTAGGCGCTATGCTGAGAATGAATTTGTACAGCGGTCAGCGCATCTCTTCCCAGACAGCGGAGGCCAAAGCCATGGTGGCCAAGTTGAATTCTTTGCGCAATAGCTTTGAACTGAATGTGCGGGTGGAAACCCAGCGCTCATTTTACCAAGCCCAAAGCGCCTGGCAAAGCATCGCCGTTTCCCGCAGCGCAATTACCCAGGCGGAAGAAAGCCTGCGTATCGTAAGTAATCGTTTCGCCAGCGGGCTGCTCACCATCGTTGATTTGCTGGATGCCCAGACGGCATTGCAACAGGTCCGCATCCAGCTTTTCACCGCATTGCATGATTACAAGGTGGCCCGCATTGAATTGGCGCTGGCTGCAGGCATCATTGATAAGAACTTTGAATAACATCATGGGTTAAAGACCAATAGTGTCAGTTGTCACCGGTAGCAATAATTTTTAGGATAGAAATTAATTGAAGCTCTGATCGGCAATTTATTGCTTCGGTGGGGCTTTCTGTCTTCCACGAAACATCTAAAATTTGGAGCTTGGCATGAATAAATCACTCGGTTACATGTTGACCATTATTTTGCCCATCGCTTTTTTGATTTCATGCGGCGATAAAATCGAACCGGGCACGACAGAAAGCCAACAGTGTCCCACAGTCAAAGCCCCTGTTTTGGTGGCCAAACTGACCCATGAGCCCTTTTTATATGAGGCGGTTGGCACGGTCGCTGCACGTACCGCCAGCACCATATCCAGCAAACTCATGGGTGTGATCCAGTCCGTACATGTGCGCGAGGGCGATCTGGTTAATAAAGGTGATCTGCTGGTGACCATTGATCAGCGCCAGGTGGCTGCCCACCTGGCGAAGGCCCAGGCAACGGCGGAAGTGGCTGCCAAGGAGTATCAGCGTTATCTACAATTACTTGAGGCTCAATCGGCTTCCCAACAGGAGTTTGATCGTGCCGAAGCCCAGTACCGTCAGGCTCAGGCAGCCGTGGCCGCGGCCCGGGTAAGCATCAAAGACGCCCAGGTTCGGGCACCCTATGCCGGCCGAGTGGTAGCCAAAATGGTTAACGCGGGGGATCTGGCTTCTCCCGGTACACCTTTTTTAACCGTAGAGCAAGAGGGGCTATATTGCACCGATCTGGTGCTGCCGGAGCGATACATACAGTCGATCCGGGTAAATATGACCGTAAAAATTGTGGTACCGGCGATGAACGACCGGGAATTTGACGGCAAGGTGTGCCGTATTTTTCCCTCGGCCGATGCCCGCAGTCGCTCCTTCCAGGTCAAGGTAAGCATGCCTGAAGGACCCGATTATAAATCAGGCATGTTTGCCCGGGTCTCTTTTCCCGTTGGTGGCAGCGGTATCCTGCTCATTCCGCGAAGCGCCATCGTAGAACAAGGACAGTTAAACGGAGTCTTTGTAGTGGATGATTCCCGCATCGCCCGTTTCCGGTTGGTTCGCATCGGTAAAACCTTCGGTAAACATGTTGAGGTGGTCTCCGGCCTCACCGACGGTCAACACTATGTCTCAAAAGTGTCTTTTGCATTGAAAGATGGTGTTAAGGTAAAAAGCGATACCTAAATCGATATTTTCAACTTCGGAGTTCACGTTGAGTTAAATATTATCATAGCTGGAGCAAATAATGACTGATACTACCGGTACAGCAGGTAAAATCGCTCGCTTTTTTATCGATTCCAAACTAACGCCCCTGGTGATTACAGCCTCTCTTTTGCTGGGAATTGCCGCAGTAGTTGCCCTTCCCCGGGAAGAAGAACCCCAGATCATTGTACCCATGATCGATATCTTTGTACAGATGCCCGGTGCCGGCGCCAAAGAAGTGGAACAACGTATCACCAGTCCCATGGAGAAACTTCTCTGGGAAATTCCCGGAGTGGAGTACGTCTATACCACCTCCAGCCCGGGATTGAGTATGGCCGTGGTAAGATTTCTGGTGGGTCAGGACGAAGAGGAATCCATCGTACGGCTGCAGTCTAAGCTCTTGGCCAACTTTGACCGCATTCCATGGGCAGCCACTCCACCCCTGATCAAGCCGCGCTATATCGATGATGTGCCCATCCTTGCTCTGACCTTTTGGTCCCGTCAGGTGGAACCCTATATCCTTCGCCGAGTCGCCGCTGAAGTGGAAACTATCATCAAACGTGAACCCAATGTATCCATAACATCAATCATTGGTGGGGTTCAGCGCCAGATTCGTGTTCTCTTTGACCCGTTGCGCCTTGCATCGGTGGGCATTGATCTGGAAAAGGCGGCCATGATGTTGCAGGCAGCCAACCAGGAAGCCGATACCGG
The DNA here is from genome assembly GCA_034189135.1 of Thermodesulfobacteriota bacterium. Taxonomy (NCBI): domain Bacteria; kingdom Pseudomonadati; phylum Thermodesulfobacteriota; species Thermodesulfobacteriota bacterium. The sequence goes on from JAXHVO010000083.1 coordinate 21,561, forward strand.
TGGTTATCCCTCCCCAAAGGGACAAGTGACCGTGCATGTGGGTGGTTTTTTAAATACCATCGAAGACGTTCGCCGGGTAATTCTCGGCACCCACGGCGGTCGTCCTGTGTATGTACAGGATGTTGCTACAATCGAGGATGGTCCGGCAGAATCAGACCAGTATCTTTTCTTTGGCACCGGACCGGCCTCAGCAGAAAGCCACATCAAAAACAGGGATCGTTTTCCGGCTATCACGTTGACGGTTGCCAAACGCAAAGGCACCAATGCTATTGCGGTTGCGGAAAAAGTGCTTCACCGTATCAAAGATGTGCGAGGCACCATCATCCCAGACAACATTCAAATGACCGTCACCCGGCACTATGGCGAAACCGCCAAAGAAAAATCAGATGAGCTGCTGTTTCACATGGCCATTGCCGTGATCTCGGTGACCCTGTTGATCTGGTTTACACTGGGACTCCGTGAATCTGGTGTGGTAGCCCTGGCCATTCCGGTTACCTTGGCGCTGACCATGGCCACCTTTTACTGGTACGGTTATACCCTCAACCGTATCACCTTATTTGCGTTGATTTTCTCCATCGGTATTTTAGTGGATGATGCCATTGTGGTGGTGGAAAATATGGTTCGTCACAATCACCTGCCGGAAAACAAAGGCCGCAGCCGTTTCAAGATCGCCATCGAAGCGGTAGACGAAGTTGGTAATCCCACCATTTTAGCCACTTTGGCGGTGATCGCCGCCATATTGCCCATGGCTTTTGTGGGCGGATTGATGGGGCCATATATGCGGCCCATTCCTGTGGGAGCTTCGGCAGCCATGGTTTATTCCCTTCTGGTGGCCTTCATCGTTACCCCCTGGGCAGCAGTTCGAATACTCAGATCGAATGACAGCGGTCATAGCAAAACCCATAATCATTCCCGCGAGGATTGGAGCACCCGCCTCTATCGCAGGGTGATGAACCCCCTGATCCACCGTCGCCGCTGGCGCTGGATCTTTTTGGCGGCTGTGGTGGGATTGCTGTTACTGGCCTGTGCCATGGTGGGCATTGGAATGGTCCAAGTGAAAATGCTGCCTTTTGACAATAAAAGCGAATTCCAGGTGATCATTGACATGCCAGAGGGAACCACCCTGGAAGCCACTGCTGCGGCAGCCCAGGATATGGGAGATTACCTTTCCACCGTAAACGAAGTCACCGATTACCAGATCCACGTGGGCACCAGCGGTCCTTTTAACTTCAACGGTATGGTCCGTCACTATTATCTGCGTCAGGCCAACCATCATGCCGATATCCAGGTCAACCTGGCAGAAAAAGGCCACCGCAAGCAACAGAGCCATGCCGTAGCCAAACGGGTTCGTCCTGCCCTGGTACAGATTGCCCGGCGCCATCGGGCACGTATCAAAGTGGCCGAAGTTCCCCCCGGTCCACCGGTTCTCTCTACCCTGGTGGCTGAAATTTACGGACCCGATTATGAACGCCAGCGTGAAATTGCCGCTCAGATCATGCAAGTCTTTGAAGAAACCCCCGGGGTGGTGGATGTGGACTGGTTTATGGAGGACGAACATCCCAGATATCTCCTGAGTTTGGATCGCGAAAAAGCCGCTCTTCATGGCATTACTCCGCACCAGATCAGCAGTACTTTAAAGCTGGCCATGAGTGGCCGACAGGTGGGACTGTTGCATCAACCCCGAGAAAGAGAAGATGTCCCGATCATTCTCAAACTGCCGTTGGCGGACCGTGCCGATGTGAAACGTTTGGGAAATATCAAGTTGCAGGCTTCTGACGGCCATCTGGTTCAGCTCTCTTCTCTGGTGCGTGCTGATATGACCGCACCCGATAAAAGCATTTACCATAAAAACCTCATGCCCGTGGTTTATGTGACCGGTGATGTGGCCGGCGTAAAGGAGAGCCCGGTATACGCTATTCTGGAAATGCGAAAAAAGATCGATGCGATTCAACTGCCAGAGGGTTATGGTATTCAACAACACACTGCCAATCTGCCCAACAGCGACCGCAAGTATGCCATGAAGTGGGACGGTGAATGGCACATCACCTACGAAGTCTTTCGCGACCTGAGCATGGCCTTTGCAGTGGTACTGATCCTAATCTTCGTTTTGGTGGTGGGCTGGTTTCAATCCTTTTCCACTCCGTTAGTAATCATGGTTGCCATTCCTTTTTCTCTCATCGGTATTTTACCTGCCCACTGGGCCATGGGGGCTTTCTTCACCGCAACCTCTATGATCGGGTTTATTGCCGGCGCAGGTATTGTGGTACGTAACTCAATTATTCTAGTGGATTTTATTGAACTGCGGGTTAAACAGGGCGCGCCTTTAGATCAGGCCGTGGTGGATGCCGGAGCGGTAAGGTTTCGACCCATGATGCTTACCGCTGCCGCAGTGGTGGTGGGAGCCTCGGTAATCCTTTTCGACCCCATCTTTCAAGGCCTGGCCATCTCCCTGATGGCCGGCGAAATTGCATCGCTGCTTTTTTCCCGCATGACCGTACCTATATTGTACTACATGGACAAACGATGGGAATCAGCCCACGCCCATGGTGCCGATGTGACTGCTGAAATAGTAGAGGAATAATATGATTCATCAAGGGGTCTAGTAAATACACTCTTTATAGGCGAATAAAATGGAATATCTTCTCAAATTCAGTGAGCTGAAAAAATATTTCCAAAAAGCTGATTTCTTTGATGTGAAAGTATTCCAAGGCAAGACCACATTGAGGAAATTTATTGCATCTATGTTGTCCTACTATCCATGGTGGATCGTCCAACTCTATCGTATCCGCAGGCTGCTCGTCGGCCTTTTGGGCCTTGTTAAACATGAAGCCCCGGAAAATTTGCCCAACCTGAAACCGGAAGATGTTTCTTTTACCCCTGGAGACAATGTTACCTTTTTCATCGTTCGACGCGCCAAAGAGAATATCTTTTGGGTTTCGGAAATCCCTGATGACAAACATTTACGGGCATATTTCGGCGTTGTCAAAGAACCTGTAAGCCATTCTATTAATCGCTTCTACGTTATTACTACTGTTTTTTATAAGCATTGGACAGGTTCGGTTTATTTTAATCTTATTCGACCGTTTCATCACCTGGTTGTTTCACGAATGGCTCAGCATGGGCTGAAGTAACCGAGTCAACCATTTTATAGCTTAGGAATAACTCAGTTGGAAACCTACACTGAACCCAAAAAACTGGTTAAAAACATTGGTTATCAGGAACAAAAGCAACAAATGCTGGCCGGCCTCACTGATGGCATGATCGACGCCCCCATCATAGGACTGATTAAAACAATTAATCGCTTGCCTTATTGTTTCACCCTGCAATGCTGCTACGGGCATTTTACCTACAACAGTCAGAATAATACCCACAACCTTGAACCGTTGCCGCGTACAGAAAAAATTGAGCGCGTGGAGTACAGGATTGCCTACATTGCCTTTTGTATTGAGCACAGTGCTTGGGGAAGAAGTCTCATTGCCGCTCTTAACAAAATCACTCATTTTGACCCGGAATACATACAGCTCTGCAGTGCAGAGTGGTTCTGGGAAAGACAGGTTAATTCTTATGCGTTACAGGTGGAGCCGGACAGGTTTAAGCATCAGGACAGAGTTATCCTTGATTATGACGAAGCATTGCATGTTGAAACCACACGAAATCAATTCTTTGACCACCTCAGAGAATTATTTCTAAACTTGTTGGAATCATCAGGTTATCGATAGCAGATTTTATGCTCAAACGGACCATCCCCGTGGTTTCCGTGGCAAACGACGGCTGCTTAATCGTTGATACAAGATGCAAAACTATCATAAACAGAAATTTACCGCAGGAGGATACATTGAATATTTCAAAAATCTAATATTGAATTTTCCCCAATTTCAAAAGCTGAAGAAAAAAAAAGGCCGTTATGTTGATATTGGATGTGGATCAGGAGAGCAAATTTTTTCCATTGCCCCTCATTTTGCACAATTCACATTCACCGGAATCGACCTGTCTAAGCCCAATATCTATGCCTGTAAGAAAGCGTTATCAAACATGTCCGACCGTTCAAGATTTAACTTTATCCATGATGATTTCATTGAACACCCATTTAATAGAACGTTTGTCATGGCCTTTTCCTACTCTGTGTTCCAGCTTTTGGATGCTTCGATTGATGATTTATTGAGACGGGTATGGAAATTGCTGGAACCCAACGGTTATCTTGTGTTGAGCATGCCGTATGCCTGCCGATACAACACTTGTTTAAATTATGTTAGAAAAATTTTAGGACTGCTTCGGTGTCATCTGTTTGATCGGCTTATTGTGGATATTGCCCACATGATGTATCGAAAGAAATTCTCTAAAACCTTCCTTCGTGAAAGGATGTTATACTTGGATCAGGTGGATCGCAATCTGTTCGATTTGAAGGCAACCAAAGCTCTAGACCAATTTTGGAAGATCGAATTTCATGAGCAGACCCCCTCCCCCAGTTTTATTCAAAGCAGGCATATGTCGCTTATTTTGCGAAAAATCAATCCGCAACAAGCTTTCTAAAAAAAGTGATGGTGTCCTTTGTTTCCGCAATTAATGAATAAATAAGCACAGAAAATTGAAGACCGAAAATCACACTTTCCAAAATAAAGAACTGCCTCGGGGTTATGGTAAACAGCAGGAAAGGAACCAGTACAGCGGACATCCACATTAAAATATACCTAAATCTAATCTTTTGCTTTTGATTTTTTTCTCTGATCAAAGACGCAATTTTCAATATCACATAGATAATAACAACATCGGAGATGCTCCATAATATCCCCTGAACTTTTGTCGTCCACATATAGGCTCCGGTGGAAAAGTTTTTTCCTATTTCAAAGAAAATCATATCCATTATATTTGAATTCATCATACCTTCCTTTTTAACAAGAAGAGGATTTTAAGTCCGATCAATCCAACCACCCATTCGATCAGAATCCAGAACATCCCGCATATTTTGATGTAAAAATTAAACATATTTTGCATGTTTTTAGGGTGATACCGATCCATATCCGCCAATGTGCCAACATAGCAATGATAGCTGATATAAACAGCAACTAGAAACACCAAGAATATACCCGGACCAAATAAAAGAGTATTATTAAGTATTGATTTTTTCTTTTCTAAAGCCATTCTCAACAGATTATAGATTTGGAAAACATAAATTGCGATCACCGCTTCGATTGCCACCCACAGCGTGCAAAAGAAATTCCATAAGTAGCTGTAGTAGAAATGTCCCAAGGACCTGTATTTAATCCCCAAATATGTGTCGATATTTATCTCTTCGCCGAAGTTTAAACAAACAAGAATAATAAAAAAAGTGATGCAAAAGAAGACAAATTCTCTTTGTCGCGCTTCTCCTTTTTTCAGGAAGAGGAAGCTTTTTCTGATATAAACCATGACCAGTCCTTCGGCAAAGAGCCAGAAGATTCCCATGATCTTTATAAACAGTGATATGCTCATCCTCTCCTAACCCTCATGAACTTGAAATATGAAGCATTGCCAGAATGAAAATACTGGTAGAAATAGGAAACAAATCTGAAAGCAACTGATCGATTTCTACTGTACCTACAGCGAAAAATCAACCTTCGGGTTATCGGTTGTGGAAATGCCTTGACGAGATAATGACTTATTATCTGTATCCGTACCCTGACCATATAAATGAAGAGTCGGAGAGTTTTTAAATTTCCATACTATCACTGGGGAAATCGCCTTATAACAAGTATTAATAAATGTGTTCACCACCAGATTTAAATTGATTTTTTCATCAATCCGTGTCATTTGATCTATCTCGTTATCAGCCGGTTTGATATGTTTTCGCTAAACCCATAACTTGAACACCGAACCCGCTTCGATGAATTTTACCAGCCGATACCCATAAATTTTATGTATATCTTTTCCATTCGGCCATAGGGAATCGCATGATGCTTAAATCATTTTTTACAGCAAAAACCGTTCAATGGCTTTTTCCCCTAGTCATTATAATTCTCTGGGGAAATCAGGCCCCGGCAGAAGTAAAACAAGAACATCCGGTATTCACCTTTCGACTTCTTTTAACCGAGAAGAAATGCCAGATGGCTATTTGGGTGACCGATAAACACGGGGTCTTTGTGGAAACTGTCTATATCACCCGGAAAATCGCTAAAAAAGGGCTGGGAAATCGCCGTGGTGGATTGGATGACAAATGGGGTGGTGCCCGTTTAAGTGCTTTGCCTGTATGGGCTTACAGCCGTGGTGTGGACTATGGTAATGGAAATTTCTATCCTCCTAAACACATGCCTCTGCCGGATGCTATTTCTTCGGCCACACCCAAAGCAGGAGAATTCATTTGGAAATGGCAACCCCAACAGGCTCTTAAACCGAGTCAATATTTTTATTACATCGAAGTCAATAAGAGTTTTGATCAAAACGAACAGCACCACTACAGCTGGTATCGCGGTCAACCCTCTGTGGTATGGCAGGGAAGTATCCAGGTTGGCAATGAAACTTCGAAAAGCGAAGCTAAAATGATCGGGCATGGAGATGTGGATGGAAAAAGCGACCAAATCAACCCTGCCCTGTCAACGCTTACCACTTCTCTGGGATTAATCGAAAAAGCCGAAGCCGTTTATGATCCATAGGCTGTATCAATGAAATGGCTCTACGTTCAACTGGGCCATGCATACACATCTCAGCAACCTCTTTGCAGGACCAACTGAACTTAACCAATCCCTTTTTGAACTAAGAGCAGGTAGATAAACATGTTTTTTTTAGACAAACCATATGTTTCGAATTTTTTCAAAATGACTGTCAGGGATAATGACATCCCGGTGGTCGGTACGGATATAGCAAATGATTTAGGCCTTTATAATGGGACAAAGGTAATCAGCGAACAAAAAGCGATTGCAATGGCTCGAGAGCTGAGTAATCCCCCCATCTATACTACATCAGAAAATTCAATCGGTTGGATATCGAAGCATTTGCCTTTTTCCAAACTTCCGGAAAAAATAGAGCTGTTCAAAGATAAACTAAAATTTCGTGAATTAACCAGACCGATCTTCCCCGATTTCTACTTCAAAGAGGTTCTGGCGGAAAACTTGAAAAAGATCCGGTTTAACCAAATCTCACGACCATTTATAATCAAGCCAGCTGTTGGTTTTTTTAGTATGGGTGTCCATAAGGTCTCATGTTACCAAGAGTGGGTTCGCACCATTGATTCTATCACCGGCGAAATCAACCAAATTAAAAATCGATACCCTAAAGAGGTGTTAAGCACCCGTTCTTTTATTATTGAACAATGTATTGATGGCGAAGAATTTGCAGTCGACGCCTATTATAATTCGACCGGTGAACCGGTTATTCTGAGCATCTTTAAACATCCTTTTTCTTCGGGCAACGATGTAAGTGACCGGGTTTATATTTCTTCCAAACAGATTATCGAAAATAACCTGGAGGAATTTACCGGTTTTTTAGCAAAAATTGGCAATTTGGCTGGAGTAAAAAATTTTCCGGTCCATGTTGAGCTTAGGCGAGACAAAAGGGGGACCTTATTACCGATCGAAGTAAATCCAATGCGGTTTGGCGGTTGGTGTAGCACACCAGATATATCCTTTCTGGCCTATGGATTTAATCCTTATCTATATTATTATTTGCGTAAAAAACCAGACTGGTCTGAGGTTCTTAAAGGAAAAGAGGGAAAACTATACTGTATTATCGTATTGGAAAATTCCACCGGCATAGACGTGGCTAAAATTTCATCATTCAACTATGAAAAGTTACTTTCAAATTTTGAAAATCCACTAGAGCTTAGAAAAATTGATTATAAAAAACACTCAGTCTTCGGCTTCTTGTTCACGGAAACCAGAGAAAACAATTTTAACGAGCTTAAAAACATTCTCGATTCGGATTTGAATGAATTTATATCAATCCGATAGTATAATAGCTTCATTCACTAAGGTTTTCCTCTGTTAAGGATTATCAGTTGGAAAGACCTTGACTGAACACCGAACCATTTTTTATATTCGATTAAATGTCACAAAAACCATTTATTATAAAACGGCTCCTGGTGGTTTCCTTTTTGCTGCTGGTCCTGCTAATTTTGTCCACATTTCTGGGTCTTTCCATGGGGTCTTCCGGAAACGGCGCAAATGCCGTTTTTAAATCGCTGTTTGGGGTGAATGAAGCTGATTCCATGATTCATACCATTATCTGGAAGATTCGTTTACCTCGTGTGCTTCTGGCAGCCCTTGTAGGTGCAACGCTTTCACTGGGCGGACTTGTTTTTCAGGCACTTCTTAGAAACCCGCTTGCCGAGCCTTACATTCTTGGAATTTCAGGCGGATCCGCTATTGGTGCAATAATCGGCATACTGGCCGGACTATCCCGTTTTCCGGGCGTCAGCCTCACCGCCTTTCTGGGAAGTATTGCCACCCTTCTTTTAATCCTTGCCATGTCATCCGGACAAACGATCCTTAAAAAAGATTCCCTGCTGCTATCGGGGGTGATGGTGAATGCCTTCTGTTCTGCCATTATTATGTTCCTCATATCGATCACGCAGGACTCACGGATCCATAATATCATCTTCTGGCTCATGGGGGATCTTTCCATGAGTGACCTGAAGCAGGTTGAAATGCTTTCTCTGACACTTGTTCCCTGTTTTATTATCATATTCCGTTACTCGCACACCATGAACCTCCTCCTTATGGGAAATGAAATGGCCCAGACCATGGGGGTGAACATTAAACGAGTCACCACTATTCTGCTTGTCACCACATCTTTTATGGTCAGTTCCACCGTCAGTCACTGTGGCCTGCTCGGTTTTGTCGGACTGGTTATGCCCCATCTTTTTCGGCTTATGCTGGGTTCTGACCACCGTATCCTCGTTCCGGCATGCATTCTTGGGGGTGGATCATATATGGTTTTCTGTGACCTGATGTCGAGAATCCTTTCGCAACATGGAGAAATGCCTGCAGGAGTGATTACTGCCATGATCGGGGCACCTCTATTTATATACCTTTTAAAAAGATCAAAATGAAGAATAGCGCTGTTGACATAACCAATCTCAGTTTTACCTACCGCAATCATCCTGTGTTGCATCATTTGTCCTTTTCTGTTTCGCAAGGCGAATTTTTTATCATCATTGGCCCCAACGGCTCAGGAAAAACAACCCTGATGAAAATAATGGCCGGAATCCTGAAATCCAAAATAGATGAGGTTAAAGTTTTTAACCAACCTCTCAAAGAATATACCCGGAATGATCTGGCAAAAATAGTTGCCATTGTTCCCCAGATGGCGGTTGCTGATTTTCCTTTTACAGTCACGGAACTGGTCCTTATGGGACGCTCTCCCCATCTGAATGTGCTGGGCTTGGAACAGCAAAAAGATCTTGAAATTGCGCAAAATGCCATGGCCTTTACCGAAGTTGAACATCTGGCTCATAGAAAAGTGGATCAATTGAGCGGAGGCGAATGCCAGCGTGTTTTCATTGCCAGAGCAATCTGCCATGAACCAAAAATAATCCTGCTAGATGAGCCCACCGCATCCCTCGATCTTGCTCACCAGCTTAAAATTATGGATTTGATGGAAAAGTTGAAAATTCAACGCGGGATGACGGTGATAATGGTATCCCATGATGTAAATCTGGCGGCCATGTATTCTGATCGGCTGTTGCTGCTAAAAAATGGAGAAATTGCCGGTCTGGGAAAACCGGATGAAATATTGACCTTGCAGATACTAAAGGAAACATACGATTGCAGGCTTTTGGTTGATGAAAGCCCGGTGGGTAAATTCCTCAGAATTACACTGGTGCCTGAAAAGCATCAGCCTAAATGATGATACTGTTGCAAAAAGTCACGTCAACAACTTAGTTTATGCCACCATTTTTCCAGAAATACCAATGATGTTGCCAAATCGTGGTATGAAAAGACTTCCAATGACACAGTTTGAGAAAATTGATTTAATATCCCAATGATCTCCTCCGCCCTTTCTGCTGCTAAACGTGTCAATGAAAGGTGGTCACAGCCGTTTTCAACGCCATGAAGGTGTATAATGGATATATGGTTATCGTGGTCACTAAAAAATCCCTCTAGATCCTCACCCCTCACCATAAGATGCCCCATATCCATGCAAACGGTAAAATTAAATTCCCTCACCATATCTTCCACCCATGCAAAAGGATAATTTATATTCTCAATCGATATGTCTTCAGCTTTTGCTCCTAAGTTCACTAACCGATTAATCGCTTCGTATATACGCTCCCGCCATTTTTGCACCATCTCTTTTTCACCCGAAGTTTCATCGTATGATAAATGGAGGGTGCAGGTAGACGGGCATAAGGGTGAGCTTAAATCAAGCACACGCAGTATGGTTTCCACCGCATGATGTCGTGGGGATGGATCTTTATGCCCGAATGATATATCTGTTGGCAGATGAATGTTATAGGTAAGATCGAATTCTGCTGACAGAAGTGAAAGCGCACCGATATCATTTTGCCCGGGGAGGCTGCCCGGTTGACTTTCAAATAGCAAAAGCTCTATCTCATCTATATACGGTCCAAGCATGGTTACATTGGGCACATAACCGTCCGAATAGATAAAGGATGTGGTGCCGATTTTAAACGGGTACACGCCTTTGTATGATTTTGGCAGAGGCAGATGCATTGATTAAAATAGAAATAGAAAAACCGTTACCCCACATAATGTGACAAGCCATATCACCGAAGACAGTACCATTAGATCGCAGGCTTTTTTTATATGGATGATTTCTGCTTCCCCGAAAAACTCTCCTATAAACGGCTTATGAACCAGCCGGCCGTGATAGTAATTGGGGCCGCCGAGCTTTATTCCCATGGCGCCGGCAAATGAAGCTTCGGGAAACCCCGCATTGGGGCTTGAGTGATTTTTTCCTTCTTTTATGGCGGTTTTTAACGCACGCCACCCTTTTTGTAAAACGAGTTGGGCAGACAGCGATATAATGGGTACTGACAGGCGGGCAGGAACATAATTGGCAACATCGTCTATTCGTGCGGCTGCTTTGCCAAAATGAACATACGTTTCATTTTTATACCCAACCATGGAGTCTAACGTATTCACCATTTTATAGGTTAGTGCAAGTGGAGCGCCTCCGATAACGGCAAAAAATAAAGGTGCGATAACGCCATCCACCAGGTTTTCAGCAACGGTCTCAACGCAGGCCCTGATCATTCCTCTTTCAGTCAGTTGTTTGACATCTCTGCCCACTATACATGAAAGTTTTATTTTTGCTTCCTCTATTTTATTCCTGACCAATGATCGCTTTACTTCCATGGCCGCTTGTCTGAGCGATCTAACCGAAATACACCAGTAAATCAGTACAGTTTGCAAAACCATTTCAACTACCGGATGTATTTTTCTCGCAATAACCACCAAGCCAAAACTCATTATCCAGGTGGAAATTATGAGAATGAGCGCGAAAAAGGTTCCGTAAACTGTGAGATTTTTTGAATTTTTTCTAAATGCAGGTTCAAATCGTTCAATCGCTTTCCCCATCCATCGAATGGGGTGGGGAAGAAACAGAGGATCACCGACTATCAGATCGAGAACAACAGCAGCAGGAAGAATAATGAATAATCCACACGATTCCATCATGGGTTGCTTATATCCGATATTAAAACAGCCAGTTTATCCGCAAACATCCGGTTCACATTCTCTGTGTTCAAGGAGAAACGGATAAATTGTTCGGAAAGTCCTTTGAAATTAGAACAGTTTCGTAACAGTATTTTCTCGTGTTGCAATTGTTCGCAAACTTCTCCGGCAGTAACGATGTCCGGCAGTTTGGCAAGCATGAAAGCCACCTGACTTGGGATTACTTTTATCCGGCCGGTCGACTCTAGTGTTTCAGCCAGCTTTTCTCTTTCGTTTTTAACAAATTTTCGCGTCTGCTCAACAAAACGGTCTATCTCACTTTTGTTCATCATCAGGTAAGATGCTGCCGCTTGCGCAAGGCTGTTCACACTCCAGGGAAGCATGTATTTTTTGAATTTGCGGATGATGCCTTTTGCTGCAATTAAAAATCCAATCCTCAGTCCGGGAATCCTGAATATCTTGGACATCGAATTTAAAATCACTACATTGGCAAAACCGGAGCAAATCATGCTTGCTTTTTCACCGTTTTCCACAAACGCAAGGTAGGATTCATCTATGATAAAATGGGTATGGGGAAAAGATCGGCAAATAAAAATTATTTTTTCAGGGGATATCAATGTCCCTGTTGGGTTGTTGGGGTTACAGATAAAAACCGTATCATACCCCTTGATTTCATTTTTCAACGCATTAATATCGACCTCAAATAAAAGCGACTCGGAGGCTATAAAAAAATCAAACTCGACCCTATGCATTCGGCAGGCATCGGCATAATCGGAATATGTGGGTCCGATTATCAGCGCTTTCTTTGTTTCCAGCACTTGTGGAATGGCATATATTAACGGAGTGGTTCCGCTTCCTGCTAAAATACATTCAGCATCTAAACCGCATCGCTGGGCAAATTCGGTTGATATTTCTTTTGCATCGACTTGAGGAAGTGCGGTGATTAAATTTAACCTTTTTTGTAAATGCACTTTCAGACCTGGTGGGGGGCCCAGAGGATTCACATTGCTGCTCATGTCGATAATTTCACCAGGCTGGCAACCAAGTCTGGTGGCAACATCATAAATATTTCCACCGTGGCCTTTTATCATTCAATCTCCATTATTCTTTTTTCAAAACAGCCGAATCGAAGCCAATAAAAAAAGCCCTGCTTCCAATATTTCGACCATTGCTCCCAGCATATCACCGGTGACACAGTCCATTTTTTTTTTGTAAAACCACAGCACACCGGCAGTAATCATCATAAAAGCAAGGTTCAGCAAAACAGCCTTCAGCCCAAGAAAAATTGAAAGGAAAACAGGAATCACCAATGCCGAAAATCCGATTGCCTTAAGCCTGGTTGCAAAAAACAGTTTGCCTGTTCCGCCATCCGTTCTTCCGTATTTCAAAAAGCGAATTCCGCATAAAATACCTCCCCTGGCATAGGAAGGAATGATAATCAGTAAAAGACTTCTAGATGCATCTAAACCGGTGATACCAGCCCACTTCGCAGATAATCCACCCATAATGGCAACCATACCCATTACGCCGATTCTGCTGTCTTTCATTATGGATAGTGCCTTTTCCTTGGTTCGGCCTCCATAAAGTCCGTCAGCGGTATCTCCCAAACCGTCAACATGAAACGCACCGGTGATAAGAATCAGAAAAATTACATCAAGAAGGCTTGCCACCGGTTTTGACCACAGCAGTAACCCAATCTTGTCGAACAGCGCCACCATCAATCCCAGCACAATACCGACCACAGGAAATAAAGGAATCATCTTTTCCGCATTGAATTTTCCATGCTTCCCCAGAGGAATTATGGTGATAAACTGTATTGCTGCTATCAGATTTTTCATATAGGCGCTTAGTAACGTCATTTAGACGAATTGTTGTCGATATCAGCCAACATGTTGTTTCTATGTTGAAAGATGGCGTTACGGGTTACGAGTTGCGAGTTGCGAGTTTAAAATCGGAAATAATCCTTTTTTATAACACGAAACCCGTCACACGTAACCCGCAACTCGTAACCCGCAACTTACTTGATCACAATAGGAATGCCCGCAACCATCCATATTACCCTGTCGGCAACTTCGGCCACCTTTTGGTTGGTAAATCCTGCCAAATCCCTATACTGTCTGGCAAGCCTGTTTTCCGGGACAATTCCCGCCCCGACTTCATTTGAAACCAGTATGATGGAACATTTTACTTCTTTAAGAGCAAGGATGAATTGATGGATTCTTTGCTGGATACCATCAGGGTCTTCCGTTTCCATGAGCAAATTGTTTATCCACAAAGTCAAACAATCGACTAGGATAATGTCCCCTTCCCTGCTGTTTTTATTGATTGCGGCCGACAGTTCAACCGGAGCTTCAACTGTTTTCCAGCTTTTGTCTCTTTCTTTTTTATGGCGATCGATCCTGTCTTTCATTTCATCATCAAAGGGAATGCAGGTTGCGATAAAGATTTTTTTACTTGCTGCAATCTTTTCAGCCTGTTCAAGCGCTTGCCAGCTTTTACCGCTTCTGCATCCACCGATAATCTGAATTATTTTTTTCATTCATTCACCTGTGAAATAATGGATTCGGTAATTCCTTTTGTATCAATATATTTCTCAAAATGCTCACAGAGAAGATCGTATTCCTTATTTCGTGCTGCAGGGCCATGGTCCTGAGAAACTTCCACCTTCCCCAGTCCAATAGTTTCCAGCCATCGCTTGGTAATACCGGGATTCTCAAACAGGCCGTGCATATAAGTTCCCATGATGCGAAATCCACCGACCACGCATCCATCCTTACAGTTGCAAGATACATTGTTTCGCTGGAAAACCTGAAACATGGAATCACCTTTTTTAATTTCTGTTTGTCCCATATGAATCTCATAGGCAATTCCATCCATATCATCCCAGCAAAACCGAGTCAGAGTCGTGATTTTCGGAGCTTTTAAAATAGTTTCCACCGGCAAAAGAGAAAGCCCTTTGGTGGTACCGGGTTTTCCTTCAAGCCCATCAGGATCGTGGACATACTTCCCCATCATCTGATAACCTCCGCATATACCAAGCATGTGCCCACCATGGTTTATATATGATAAAATTTTTTCCCACCACCCTGTTTTTTTCAACCAGGTAAGATCAAAACGGGTGTTCTTCGATCCTGGAATGATAATCGCCTTGAACCCGGCTAGTTCCTGAGGTTTTTCAACAAAATGAAGATTAACCCCGGGCAGTCTGGAAATAGGATCAAAATCGGTAAAATTTGAAATGTGTGGTATTCGCAATACAGCAATTGACGGAGGACTATCACTGGTCATACCAATGCTCTGCGGGTTTTCGATGATAACCGAATCCTCTGCTTCTATATTAATATGGTTATACCAGGGAAGTACACCAAACACTTTTTTCCCTGTCTTGTTTTCTATCCAGCTTATTCCGTCTTCAAACAGAGCCATATCCCCCTTGAAACGATTAATAATAAACCCGGTAATTCTTTTTTGCTGTTGAGGTGACAGACATTCCAGCGTGCCGATTATCTGCCCGAATACACCGCCTTTGTGAATATCGGCTACCAGAATAACCGATGCATCAGTATATTCAGCCATGCTGAAGTTAACCATATCGTTGGGCATGAGGTTGACCTCTGCACATGAACCGGCACCCTCAAGTACCACCACATCGTACTTGCCTCTTAATCTGTCGACAGCTTCACAGACATTTACGAACAAATGCTCTTTTTTAGTATGATATTCTGACGCCTGTTTGTTTCCAGCTGCCTTTCCGAAAAGTATAATCTGTGAGCCTATGTCACTGGTGGGCTTTAAAAGGATAGGGTTCATATCCACATGGGGAGGAATCCCGGCAGCCTCGGCCTGGACAATCTGTGCTCTTCCCATTTCCAGCCCTTCCGGGGTGACGCCGGAATTGTTGGACATATTTTGCGCTTTAAACGGTGCAACATTTATCCCCTTGTTTTTCAAAAACCGGCAAAGAGCAGTTGAAATAATACTTTTCCCCACATCGGAACCTGTACCAAATACGGCAATACACGGGGCCTTTTTATTTTCTTCTTTAAAATCCAATCTTATGCTTTATTTGATCTCACCTGTATAAAGGCACAAAGCGCCTGTTTGGTGTTGCGGTTTTTTAGTCATGACCTCCGGCCCAGCCGGAGGCTTGCATAAAGCCCTATAAGGGCATCGATACTGATAACCCCTTAAGGGGTATTATTGTGTTAAAATTACTGTTCTGCGACCAAATCCATTT
>JAXHVO010000084.1 GCA_034189135.1 Thermodesulfobacteriota bacterium
TGAGCGAAGCGAATCCATATATGTAGATTAAGATGGTCGTTTTGGTATGATAAATGATTTGAAATGAGAAAAGATGGGCCGGAAAGCTACCGCGAAGCGGTTTCGTTCATCTTGCCAGTATCAAAACATTAAGTCAATTACAGATATCTAATCATATCATAGAAAATTACAAATCAGCGTTATGTAATAGCTGTTGCGAAAAATAAAAGGCGGCTTTAAAGTCACACTTTTTTTGGTGACGAAAGGTGGCAAAAAATTAATCTTTTTGTTTATTTTGCTCGTATGGCTTATGCGATTGAAAAGACAGAAGATTTGATAATATTAAATGGTAATGGGTTATCCCGTTCCCTCGAAACTGAACGGGTTTCAAGAGGTTGTCCCGCATATCACCAGTATCACTACGATCAGCATAATTTAAAACCGGAGTTCAACGCACGGTTGAGAATCTTCAAAATATTCGGTCCTGCCAAAAACCGACCAACTGATTTGGTCTATGAGGTCCATGTTTCTTTTTTCATCTTTGATGCTGACATAAGGGGCTTTGGCACCCTGAAGCATGATTGTTTCCATGTTGGCTTTTTCCAGCTGCCGGCTGAATTTTTCCGCCCTTTGCACATTTTTAAAATGAAATCTTTTCTTATTCATCAGTGCGCCAAATAAGTCTTCAGTATCTTCGGTTTCAGCTAAAAAGGAGAGTATCAAATCAAGACATTCCATAAAATCGACGCTTTCGTGGTCCATCTTTTGAAAAAAATCGCATAAAAATAGAATTTTATGTTCCGCAAGCTCATCATAGGTGTTTCTCAATTTAACCCTAACCTGCATTTTCAATTTTTGGGGAATACTTGTGTCTATGGCGGCAGATATCCTTTGATCCATGTTCCGGTGAATATTCAGCCGGGTTAGGAATCGACCGGCTGTCTCATCGGGCACATTTACCTTCAGTGCGCCTGGATGGTGAGGAAAATGGATCGTCGATTCCATGGGCTTTAAGGAGAGATAATGCAACACCTTTGGTTCATCTTTTCTGCAATAATGATGGTTTTCCAAAAGGTCTTCCAGCTTGGCCTGAAACTCTTCATCGGGGGAAAAAATCAACTCGATTAAAGAATCACTTTCACAGTCGGACGGATCAGTAATTATTTTTTCAAGCTCATTCATGCAAGGGTTTGAAAAGGTGGAATCGATAAAGTGCATGACATCGCTGCTTAAATGTATCCCCTCCCGAAAAACCTTGGCGATTCTTTCAGCCAGCAGCATGCATTTTTCATCAGGGTTCATAAAGTAAAAGATAACTGCTCAGGTGGTTAGGTTGAAGGTTGTAGACTGTTAGGAAAAAGCGTATTTTGAAGCCATTTTTGTAAAAGAATCATATATTATCGCCAAAATAAGACAATCTTACTCTTATGACCCATTCAGCCTTCGCGCAGCGCAGGCGCTTGCGCCGCGAGCAGTCTAAACAGCTTCAGCCCGAGTTGAAACCGTCTTTACATTCCCAGCTTATAACTTCTGACAATGCCGTCATCATCAAAATATATTTTCATGCGTATGAACTTGCTGGTCCAGTAGGTCCAGACAATATGATCCTGGGAGAACGTCGCATGTTCAGGCGGGGGACCAAAACTTACCAGAACCGCTTTTTTACTCATTCCATTGATAATTTCGCCTTTTTTGATAGCGGTGATTTCGTCTTTGCTCATTCCTGAGGTCAGGTCGGTAAATTTGTGGGTGGTAAATAAATTTTTCTTGAATTGCTGTATGGTTTTCCCGGGATGGTATTTTCTTATCCAGTAAATACAAAAGCCCCTTTTTTCTTTGACCGTGGTAAAAATGATCGCTTTGTGCCGACGGTTGATTGTTGTTATTTCGACGTCACGCACCTGTGTACCTGCGGGAATGACAGCGCCTTTTTTATAATTGATGGACCATATCCTTTCGGGTTTTTCAAACCAGACATTATAAGCCGTGTACAGAGTCTGCCCGGCGATGGCTCTGTCCGGCACAAATGCCGTTAAAAAGACAAACCCGACCATAATGATTAAAAATACGGTTATGGTTTTGCAAATTCTCTGTTTCATTTATATCCCTCTTTTTCTATCCCGGATAAGTCGGAACCAGGTCTGAGAATATCATTCATATTAGCATTTTTGAGCCATAAAGCGCAACATATTCGATACTGAAAGTCTTCATCAGGTGCCATACAAGTATCTTTCCACAAAACTAATGCGCTTCCGCCCAGTTTTTCCCACATGCCACGTTTACCTTCAGGGGCACCTTAAGCTCCCAGACTCCTTCCATAATTTTTTTTACCAGCTGTTTTACCATACTGAGTTCGTCGGGCGGTACTTCGAAAATAAGTTCATCGTGTACAGACAAAAGCATGGCGGATTTCAATTTTTTTTCTCTAAATGCCTGGTCCACTTTGATCATGGCCACTTTAATCAGGTCGGCCGCAGATCCCTGAATCGGTGTGTTTATGGCTGTTCGCTCGGCAAACCGCCGAACGTTTTTATTGGGGCTGTTGATGTCCGGCAATAGCCGTATCCGTCCCAGCAACGTACTTGTCCTGCCCGTTTTACCGACATTTTCGATGGTACTGTCCACAAACTGTTTAACTCCTTTATACCTGGCAAAGTAATTGGTGATGTAAGTATTGGCCATTTTTCTGCTTATATCAAGCTGCTTGGAAAGGCCAAAGGGGCTCATACCGTATATGATGCCAAAATTGATCGCTTTGGCCTGCTGCCTGAGTTCCGGAGTAATAAACGAGGGAAAAACCTGAAACACCTCAGCGGCGGTTCGCATGTGTATATCTTCATCTTCCATAAACGCCTGAATCAGGATTTGATCTTCGGAACAGTGGGCCAAAATTCTGAGCTCTATCTGGGAATAATCGGCCGAAACCAGGTGCCATCCATTTCTTGGAACAAACGCCCTGCGGATTTCCCTTCCCTCATCGGTTCGTATGGGAATATTCTGCAGATTGGGGTCCGAGCTGCTCAGGCGTCCTGTAGCGGTAACCGTTTGATTAAATGAGGTGTGGATGCGACCGGTCTCCGGATGTAGCAAATCAAGCAACGCGTCCGTATAGGTCGATTTGAGTTTGGCCAGAGTTCTGTGTTTAAGTATCATCGCGGGAAGCTCATGATTTCGGGCCAGTTCGGTCAAAACACCCACGTCGGTGGAAAAACCGGTCTTTTTTTTGGTTTTCTTCTTCGGCGGCAGTTTAAGCTTATCAAAAAGAATATGCCCCAGCTGCTGGGTGGATTTGATGTTGAATTTTTCCCCCGCAGCCTCATATATGCCTTTCTCCAGTGTGTTGAGCTTTTTTTCAAATGTATTTGACAGGCTGCGAAGCTTATCTTTGTCCACACATATTCCGTTCATCTCCATGCGCATCAACACAGGCACCAGGGGCATTTCAACTTCCTCAAGAAGTTTTCTTAGGCCCGCCTTGTTTAGCTCGGGATCCAAAACATGGTAAGCCATAAGGGTAATATCGGCATCTTCACATGCATAGGGGACTGCTTTTTCTATGGGAACCTGGGCAAAACCGGAGGCATTTTTTCCTTTCCCAACCACATCCTGGTAGGTGGTTGTTTTATGATCCAGAAAATCGAGGGCAATCTGATCCAGGTTGTGGGCCCTTTTGGACGGGTTAATCAAGTAAGATGCCAGCATGGTGTCAAACACCACACCCTTCAGATGTATCCCATGACGTTCAAGAACCATCCAGTCATACTTTATATTCTGTCCGACCTTTTTGATATCCGGATTTTCCAGTACCGATTTCAAAAAATGGATCACCTCTTTCAGCGAAATCTGCTCAGGTACATCCGCATAATCGTGGGCACAGGGAATATAAAAAGCTTCATCGGCTTTGAGGGAAAATGATAACCCCACCAGATTTGCTTTCATCGGATTTTGCGAGGTTGTTTCAGTATCAATGGCGAAAATGTGTGCGGCCTTCAGCCGGGAAACCAGGTCAGAAAGCTCTTTGATATTGTGAACCCATCGATAATCCTTTTTGCTTAAATCCGCCTTTTGAGGAAACTCTTTTTGCAGCTGGGAAAATTCCAGGTCTTTGAACAGCTTTGACAGCTGAGCATTATCCGGCTGTTTGTAGATAAATTTCTGTGGGTCAAATTCCAGCGGCACCGAGGTATTGATGATAACCAGCTCACGGCTTAAAAATGCCTGTTCCCTGTATTTTACCAGGTTTTCGTGTTGTTTCTTCTTGGTGATGGTATCGACTTTTTCATACAGGCCTTTCATGCTCCCAAAGGTTTGGATCAAAGAAAGTGCGGTTTTAGGCCCGATCCCGGGTACACCGGGGATATTATCCGCGGTATCGCCGGAAAGCCCCATAACCTCTACCATCATGGAAGGTTCAATTCCATTTGTTTCCCTGATGCTTTTTTCATTAATGGTCTTATCCTTCATCGGGTCCCAGATGATCGATTTGGCGGTGACCAGCTGCATGAAATCCTTATCACCGGTCACCATGATGACTGAAAACCCCATTTTTTCAGCCAGATGAGCACAGGTGCCAATCAAATCATCCGCCTCATAGCCAGGCATTTCGATGGCAGGAAAATTGAACCCCTGGGTAATTTTTTTTATATAAGGAAGCTGAACCAACAAATCTTCCGGCATGGGCGGTCGGTTGGCTTTATATGCTTTGTAGATTTTATGCCTGAATGTCGGACCCTTTGAATCGAAAAAGATCCCGATATATTCAGGGTTTCGCTCTTCAATCAGTTTTAACAGCATGCGGGTAAACCCGAACACGGCATTGGTGGGGAGTCCCTTCGAGTTGGAAAGCCCGCGGACCGCATGATAGGCGCGGTAAATATAGGCGCTTCCGTCTACCATATATATGGTTTTTTCATCTTTCATTTATACTCTTTTCCGCTGAAACAGGTGAGTCGATTTAGATCTGAGAAGAAAATATGCTTGTGTTGATAACCTGTTTTTATTAAATATGTCAACCATGCTCGGAAAGGATCCAATACGGACGATTTCGTAAAAAGTTAAGGTCTCCACAGGGGCCACGGAGCTCCCAGAGATAACTGCTTAATTAAACAAAATATACCCCATTCTCTGGGGTAAAAAAATGATGCCGGATTCAAAAGTTAAAACAGCATATAGAAGAAAGTACCGAAAAAATAAAAAGTATCTCTGTCACTGCTGCGGAAAAACATTTCCTTTCTGCTGGACATGCAGGTGTGGTTTTTCTATTTGCCAGGAATGTATGTATGAAAATGTGTGGGGCATGTCATGTAATGGAATCACCTGGGAATGTCCCGACTGTGGCGCACAAAACGGGTTTGGGAATCAATAACAAATAAAATCTGTTCCAAAGCCGCAGATAATCTTTAAACAGATAGATGTGAGACGACCAAAAACGGAGCATGCCCCGCAACATGTGAGCATTCTAAATCGGTTCCCGGTGCCTCTATGATACACCAGATAGGATTATGTGTCGTTAGACGGAGATGATTTTGCAATAATCAACATTAAGATTTACTTGATTTGACACCCTCCAATTGTGATATCTGTATTTTGGGTAAAGTCAGGATATTCTCAATGAGACTATGAAACTACGGGTATCCCTCTGGGGTTGGGAAATGGTATTGTTTTTACCACAAAAACAAATCCAACCCAGAAAGGAGATACCCAAATGAACTATATTGGAGTAGATTGTCATATATCAAGTTTAGACTTTGCTGTAGTCAATGAAAGGGGAGCGACGACCCGAACAGCAAAAGTGAATACGGGTGTTAAAGAATTTATTGGTTTTGTAAAGAGTGTGCCCAATCCTAGAAGAATTTTCATCGAAGAAGGTGAACTGGCAGGATGGCTGCTTGAGACGAGTTTAAAATTTGGCGAGCAACTCATTATTACCGATCCGAAGATCAACAAATGGATCGGTAAAGCGGGCCAAAAGGATGACACCATCGATGCCGAGAAGTTGGCACAGTTAGCCAGGGGCAAATATATCAAGGCGATTTATCATCCTGTTGATAAACGCAGACAGTTCAAAGAACTGGTATCCGCCTATCATGATACGGTCAAGAGCCAAGCCAGAATTAAAAACAAAATAAAAGCCAATTTCAGAAAAAACGGGATACAATGTAGTGGAGCGACCGTATATTCTGACAAACACAGGGTGAATTGGCGAGAGAAGCTTTCGGAGAATAAGGTTGCCTGTTTGATCGTAGAAGAACTTTGGGTTCAACTGGACCAACCGCGTGTGTCTAAAGAGAGGCTTAAGAAGAATATCAGAATCCAAAGCAAGCGTTACCCTGAGATAAAGCGATTCATGGAAATACCTGGGATCGGTCTGATTCATGCTGCGACGATATCAGCCATAATAGAAACACCTCATCGATTTGCCAATAAAAAGAAACTATGGATGTATGCAGGAGTTGGTCTGATGGAACGCAGTTCAGGGGAGAAGGTTTACTCAAGGAAGCTAACCAGAGAGTATAATCGGCCCTTGAAAAATGCAATCAAGCAGGCTGTCCAGGCGTCGATCTCTGCAAATGATAATCAGATTAGAAGACAGTACCTAAGGTTGACCTTAGAAAAGGGTCTTGCATACCACAAGGCCAAGCTAACCGTGGCAAGGAGTATGCTGGCCGCATTGTATGGCATGTGGAAAAAGGGTGAAGCGTATGATCCCGAAATAGATATTAAAAGGAGCAGCGGAGATAAAAAGTAAGTTCGTGCGTATCATTTTTCCAGGGCTTGTTTAGGTATACCAGCCAGCGATCGATACGCACGAAGAGGGAAAGTGTCATTGATATATTGGCCCTTAAGGTCCTCTTGCTCAATGAGTATGCACCCTCAAAATTTCCGTAGATTTTCATAGGCTATTAAGTCTCTAAAAGATGTGTGGGAAAAATCAACGGCAGTTTTATTTCCTTACAATCACTGATAATAATTATCGTCGTGAACTATAACGTTGGTATACGTTAAACTTGAATTGAAAATGTGAAGCAACGAATAACAAGACCGGGATACCCTAAGAGTTAAAAAATTGGTTCGTAGGGATATGGAGAAGTCTTTTCTTGACTCTTAGTTCCAAAGATATATCACTACTTTCCGAAATCCTCAATTATGCTTGACTAAAACCCATTGACCTGAGTGTATATTCAGTCTGAACTTCGTATTGTTAATCTACTGCACAACCTCTGCAAGATTGTCTATCCACCATTGGGTAATTTTGTTCTGGTTTTCAATAACAAACTACGTGTAAATCATTATGCAGCAAACTATAAAAGGATCTCTAATCTTCTATGTAAACAATTTCAAAAATCGGCCCATATCCCACTGTTCCGTTAACCCTTTTGAATTTTTTTACTTCAACAAATTTTCCTATCATGCTGTAATGTGTTTCAAAACTAAGTTTATTCTGGTTATTTTTGAAAAGTCCAAAAAAATAGTATTTATCCCAACCAGATGTCACCTCAAAAATGAATTCTGAATCTTCATTAGAAACAAGTTTTCCAAAAATCCTATATGAATTCTTATCTGCCTGCATGGGCGTTCTTTTTACTATTTTCTCCCCATATTTTGCACCATTAGTGTCCGGTTAAGAATCGAATAAATTCAGCTGGATATGGCCACTAGTAATTTTATTTTTGTAATCAATTGGCGTAATGGCCTGTGAAATAAGCCTTTGTTCAAAAACAGTTATA